>WTHX01000144.1:0-2948 GCA_011522975.1 Alphaproteobacteria bacterium
AAAAATGGCGTCCGGCATTCCGCCAAGAAAGCCTATATTGACCCTATTCGGTCGCGAAAAAACCTGCGCATCATCACCCGCGCCCATGTCACGCGCCTGATGGCCAAAGGCAATAAAATCATCGGGGTTGAATATCAATCCGGTGGTCTAAAGCATGAGATAAAAGCAGGTCGTGAAGTGATCCTTTCTGCTGGGGCCATCCAATCACCACAAATCTTGGAATTAAGCGGCATTGGCAAGCCTGACCACCTTAATGATTTGGGCATCACCATCATCCATGGGCTAAACGGTGTTGGCGAGAATCTGGCGGACCATTATATCTCACGGCTATCATGGCGGCTGATTGACCGGACCGGTGAGAACCTTTCCATTAACCATATGGCCCGAGGGGTTGGATTGGTCAAAGAGGTGATCAAATATGCCGCCACCCGCCGCGGCGCGTTATCATTACCAGCAGGGATACTGGCAGGGTTTGTCAAAAGCCGCCCGGGGCTGATTGGCCCTGATATTCAATATCATATCGCCAATGCCAGTTTTGCTAATCCTGCCAAACGTGTTTTTGATACGTTCCCCGGCATGACATTTGGCCCTTGCCAATTACGCCCTGAAAGTCGGGGGTCAGTTCACCTGCAATCGGCTGATCCCATGAAACCGCCGCGGATTATCACCAATTATCTGACCACCACCGAAGATCAAAATGTCCATGTGGCGGGGATGAAAATTGCCCGGGATATTATGGAATCGCCGATCATGGCGCCATTTGTTGACCATGAAATGCGCCCGGGCCAAGACCTGAAAACCGATGATGAACTGCTGGCCTATGCCCGTGAGACAGGGGTGACGCTTTATCACCCTGTTTCGACCTGCCGCATGGGGCCAAATGCCAAGCAAGGTGATATTGTTGATCACCGTTTGCGCCTTCATGGGATGGCTGGTCTGCGTGTGGTTGATGCGTCGATTATGCCGGATTTGGTGTCTGGCAATACCAATGCGCCAACTATTATGATCGCTGAAAAAGCCGCGGATATGATCATCCAAGATCAGGGTTAAAACCGCATCCGATAATTGATTTTGGCGGAAGTGGCACTGATCAGGTTAAATGACTTCACATCCATATCGTGCATATGGTCAAACCGCAATTCAAGGCGCGAACGTTGTGATGGCACCATGAAAATTGAACCGCCCGCCGTCCAGCCAATGCCATTATCGGTCATTTTAATTTTGTCATTGCCTGAAGCAATCGCACTGCCATTAAGCGTGCCTGACCCTGAAAGTTTCAATTCATCGGTCATGTTATAGACAAATACCCCGCCCCTCAGGCTAAAGCCTAAAACATCACCTTTATCATAACTGGTGCTGGCCAATGTCAGCCCCAGCATATGACCTGAAATAGTCTCCGTATAAGACGGCGTTCCATCAAGGGTATTGCCATCAAAAACAGCGTTATTGGCGGTGATGCTGCCTTTATATTCGGCGCCGGTCATAAAACTGTACGACGCTTCAAAGGCAAAATAGCGGTGGACATGCCAACCTGTGCCCAAAGTAATAATCGGGCTAATCTGGTCATCATCTTCTGAATCTAACGTGATTGTGCCTGACGTTGTTTTGCGGCCTGATTGGTTGTGATCCAAGAAGGCTGCCCCCATCGCCCCGAACACATAGGTCTTTTGATCCGATGACTTCCATGATGCGTAATCTGCCGATTGGTAATCTGTTGCGGCATTGGCATCAAGGATCAGGGCGAAAGATACCATCCCACCAAAAATTAGGGAGGCTACACCACGGCTTAAACATCTTGCCTTAAAACAAGCAGTGTTTAACCATTTTGCCCTGTAAAAAAACGACATGGTGAGGCCTTTCAAATCACAATGAAATGACTATATCGAGTTTGTCTTCATTCGGCAAATTCAGAAGACTATATATTTGGTCCAATGCAATGATGCTAATAATGATGCACTGACCTAAAAAATGATTTATGACGTCTAGAGATCATGCTGATCGAATAGGACCATCTGATGACAATAGAAAAGCAAAAATTACGGCAATGCTTTGGCTCATTCATGACTGGGGTGACGGTGGTTACCGCGATGGATGAAAACGGAAATCCGATTGGCTTTACCGCAAATTCATTTACCTCTGTGTCATTAGACCCGCCGTTATTGCTGATCTGTGTGGATAATTCATCCGATCACATTGAAACCTACCGCAATGGTTCTGGGTTTATGGTCAATATCTTGGCCGAAGACCAAAAAGACCTGTCCAACCGTTTTGCATCACCGATTGAAGACCGATTTGATGGGATTGATTGGCAGGAAAGTGACAATGGCAACCCAATGATAGGCGGCACGGCGGCATTTTTTGATTGCAGCACGGAAAAAACCATTGATGCGGGTGACCACCAGATCATTATTGGGCGAGTCCATGATTGTGCAACCAATGGCAAAGCAGGATTGGGGTATCACCGTGGTCAGTATTTCACCTTGACTGGCCAAAATAACTAAACCTTGGATGAACAATGCCTAAACTTGCGATTATCGGTGATGGATATAGCGCGGCTGTGCTTGTCTATCATGTGATCAAACGTGGGTTTAACCCTCAAGATATCACTGTTTTTGGCCTCAATGAATTGGGTTTTGGTCAAGCCTATGGCAGCCAGCATGCGCATTACCGCTTGAATGTGCGGGATAACTTGATGCGGATTGACCCCGACAAACCTGATGATTTTGTCCAATGGGCCAAAGATAATATTGATGACCCTGGCGCCCATGGTGATGCCGGTTCTTTTTACCGCCGCCGTGATTTTGCCCGCTATATGAAAGATAGGCTTAAGGCCATCACCCAAAACACACCGATCCAGTTTATTCGTGACCATGTTGAGAGCATCAGCCGTGATGACCAATGGAAAATCAACACAAAGACAGGTCAATATGATGCTGATCTCTTGGTGA
>WTHX01000144.1:3048-10209 GCA_011522975.1 Alphaproteobacteria bacterium
ATCAAACCATGCCTGACAGACCAACCATGGCAGGGGGATTGGGCGCAACAAATCTCACCCCATGATGATCTGGTGATCATTGGTGGCGGGTTAACCGCCATGGATATTCTGGCCAGCCTTTCTGCTGAAAATCACAACGGGCAAATCAAGATCATCTCCCCCAAAGGAATATTGCCGCCGCCGCAATTGGATTGGCGTGACCAGCCCGAAAAAGACTTTCAATGGCCCAAAATCACCTCAGCATCTGAGATGATCCAAGTGATGAACAAAGCGATGAGGGCAAAAGACTGGCTAGACCGCGAGGGCCAAGAGCGATTTGAGCAATTGCGAAAAGGCATTAGCCCTGTTTGGCGCAGCCTGTCTGATCAAGATCAAATGCGGCTTAAAAAACATATTGGTTGGTTATGGCAATTGTTGCGCTATCGCGCTGCCCCTCAAACCGTTGCTGCCCAAAAAGATTTATCGGAACAAGGGCAATTGTCATTGATCAAAGGGCGGGTCAAAGCCATCACCGCCTGCCATAAACCCGAAACTGATCACAAGATCACGGTTCAACTGACAGATGGTCAGGTGATTGACGCCCATCATGGATTTATTGCAACAGGCGCGGGGCGCGACCCGTTATTGACGCAAATGGGGTCTGATGGCGTGGCACGGCTGAAGCATGGCCATCTTGACGTGTCAGAATTATTGCAAATCACCCGTCCAGATGGTTCAATCCATAAAGATGGTTTTGCTCTTGGGCCGCCCACCGTGATGAGCAGAGGTGATGTCATCGGCGCCACCACAATCGCTGGCGAAGCCGCGCTGATTGCTGATGCAATCATTGATCATGTAAAGGATGTTGGCCTTGGCTGATGCAAAGAACAACGTGAAATATTGGGAGACCACCCCCCTTGCCGAAATGAATAATGAGCAATGGGAAGCGCTTTGTGATGGATGCGGCAAATGTTGTGTGATCAAACTTGAAGATGTTGATGATGGGACAATTTATTACACGGATATCGGCTGCAAATTGCTCGATCAAAACAATTGCCAGTGCCAGAATTACCCGCAACGCAAAAAGATTGTCCCCGATTGTGTGATCCTTAAACCTGATACGCTTGATACCCTGCCTTGGATGCCGTCAACTTGCGCGTATCGGTTGTTGCATGAAGATAAACCCCTGCCGGCGTGGCACCCTTTGGTGACAGGTGATCCTGACAGCACCCATAAAGCAGGGCAATCGGTGGCGGGGAAAATTTTTACCGAGGGTGATATTGCTGAAGACGATTATCCTTCCCATATAAAAGATTGGGATGAACCAACAACAGAAGGCAAACCATGACGGATAAAGATCAAAAATTCTTCAATCTTAGCGGCATGAGTTGGGTTTTATATGCTTTATTAGCGGTGGTGTTGATCGCAGGGATGATGTACGGAAGTGGCCAAGATGCGCCAGCCCATATGCAATGCAAAGAAAGCCTGTTTCAGCAAATGTTCAGCGATACCTGCACGCCTCGCCGCGGTGTTGCTGTTCCTGTTGAGATACCAGCAAGCCCCGGCCAAAATACATAAGGCCAAAATACTTAAGGCCAGAATACTTAAGGCCAAAATACATAAGTCTTTTATGTACGTTCGTTTTATTCACGGAGTTGAAAATGTTTTACACCCCTGGCACCCATAAAGACCACGGCCTCCCCCATAATCCTTTCAAGGCAATTGTCTCACCACGGCCCATCGGGTGGATTTCAACCATCAGTGCAGACGGCAAGCCTAATCTGGCGCCATATAGTTTTTTCAATGCTGTATCTGAAACCCCGCCGATGGTGGCATTTTCATCTTCACCCGGCGCCAATGGTGAAAAAGACTCCCTGATCAACGCCCGTGATACGGCTGAATTTGTTGTCAATATTGTCTCAAAAGAGCAAATGCAAGCGATGAGCGACACTTCTGCAGCCCTTGCCCATGGTGAGTCTGAATTTGATTTCGCGGGCTTATCGGCTGAACCAGCCTCACTTGTCAAAGCCCCGATGGTGGCGGGTGCGCCTTGCCAATTGGAATGCAAATTATGGGATATCATCACCCTGCCCGAAAGCCCGGATGGCCAGAAAAATCATCTGGTAATCGGTCAGGTTGTTGGCATTCATATTGATGATGCGATTATCACCGACGGTAAGGTGGATGTGCTGAAATTCAATCCTGTAGCGCGATTGGGCTATATGGATTACACCGCTGTCGAAGATGTCTTCCCATTAGCACGGCCGCAATAAACCATCCAAACAGGCTGAATTAATTGATGCTGCATTTGCTCATATTCAGGCTGACATAACCTTTGAGCGATGTTTTCTGAAGTGTGATCTGTAACAGCCATGAATCGGCCAGAAGATTCATTTCAACGGGCAATTTATCCGCGATAATCTTCTCGCCGCTTAAGTAAGACACCCGCATTGAAATTGGTTTTTCAGGGTCAAACCATGGGCGTTCTTTGGTGGCTTCCTGATGGGCTTCGCCTTCGACAAAGACACGGATAGCGCCATCCAGCAATTCAGTATTGGCTTCTTTACCGGCAAAGAAACTGGTGGCCACCGCAAGGTCTTTTTCTTCTAGGGGGCGGCAACGGCTTGGTTTTGATGCTGATTGCAGGGCGAGCCTGATCTGATCTTCTTCAACACCGCGCGCCAGATATCGCGCGACAATTCTTTTCAGCCGCTTCATGGCCTGTTTGTCGTCACCGCTTTCATTGATCAATTCTGCTGAAATACGGCGTTCACGTTCCATATTCAATTGATTGGTTAAAGTAATCACCTCTTGGGCGATGCGGTTGTTTTCTAGTTGCAATTCAGCAATTTGATCATTCGCCACAGAAATACGCGCATCTTGTGTGCTATTGCCCCAAAACCAGCCAACCCAAAGCATCAATCCAATGACGATGGTTCTGATCAACCAACTGAACTGGCTTTTGAATTCCCGCTTTCGATAGCGTTCTGTAATTTGGTAATAATCCATTTACGCGAAGACCATTTTTATAAAATTGCTGTTCGGGTTATATCCTTGCCTTTGATCAAGAGCAATGCCCAGTAATAAAATTTAGCCATATTTGACCCAGCCAAGATCATTTTTGATGATGGCTTTACTTTATGGCAACATCATGCAGGATAAGCCATTAATTATTGTTAAGTTGTAATCATGGTAAAAAATTCGTCGAAGTCTAAGGATCAAGCCGCGTCATCGCGCAAGGCATCGCCGCGCGCTTGGCAACGGATGCTAAGCGGCAGGCGGCTGGATTTGCTTGACCCCTCCCCCATGGATATTGAAATTGAAGATATTGCCCATGGGCTGGCACGGGTGGCACGGTGGAATGGCCAGACCGAAGGGGATTGGGCCTTCAGCGTTGCACAACACAGTGTTTTGGTGGAACGGCTATTTGCCAAAATGAATCCTGATGCCCCACGCAAATGGCGGCTGGCCTGTCTTTTGCATGATGCGCCTGAATACGTCATTGGCGATATGATCACCCCATTTAAAGCCATGCTCTCAAGCGAATATGCCAATGTTGAAAAACGATTGGAAACAGCCGTCCATATCAGGTTTGGTCTGCCTGGGGATTTGCCGCAATGGGTGCATGTGGCCATTAAACGGGCCGATAAACTGGCCGCTTTTATTGAGGCCACGCAATTGGCTGGGTTTTCAGAGCAAGACGCCCGCCAAGCCATTGCTCGGCCTAGAACTGTCCCAAAAATAAAAATCAAACCGCAACCCCCAAACGAAGCAGCCGATGCTTATGTCAGACGATTTCGCTATTTAGGCGGTAAAGCCTAAAACCCACCTATTTTTAAGATGGGCTTTCCATGCTGGGCACAACTTTGCTAGCAGCGGGCTTTTTGCTAAACATTGATTTGCGCGGTGCTTTCGCAGGCTTGGCAGCAGGGCTAGCAACAGGTTTTTCAGCAAACAGGCTTGGGTCAACCGATACCGTGTTCAATAAGACCATGGCCACCTGAAGGGTTTCAAGGGCTTCATCCATTGTATTGACTGCTTTGGTGATATTCGGGTCGTTGATGTCTTCATTGCTGCCTGACAATTCCCATGCCAAAGAATTCAAACGCTCGTTAATAACGATCAGTTGCTTCTTGCCTTTAGATCTTAAATTCCGAATTTTTTTCAACGTTACATTGGACATGGGATTACGCTCCGCAAAAACTAATTAATTAATAATATCTTAACAATAACGTCATGTAAATATCACCCTTTATCCCTGATCCTTCTGGCCTTACAAATGACTTCAGAATGATTTAAGGTTCAAAAGATCAATCGAAAACAGAAAGATAAGCCCATGACCACGTCCATTAATTATTACCTCACCCCCGTCAGCCCATGGACTTATTTGGGGGCGAAGCGGTTTCGGATGATCGCTGAAAAACATCACGTTGATGTTCATCTTAAGGTTGTTGATTACGGCACGATCTTTCCCAAAACAGGCGGCTTGCCCCTGCCAAAACGTTCCCCTGAACGGCAAGCCTATCGGATGATGGATCTGAAACGGTTTCGTGATTACCTCAATATTCCTTTGGTGCTTGAGCCGCAATTTTTCCCCTCCAAAACACGGCTGACGGCATATAGCATTATGGCGGCAGTGGAAACCTTGGGGGATCATCAGGCCATGATAGCGTCAGAAGCCGTATTGTCTGGCCTGTGGGTCGAAAACCTGGATATGGATGATCAAGACAATGTTATCCATATGCTGAATAATGCAGGTTTAGACGGCGCCAAATTGGTTGCCCATGGCCTTGCCCATCAAGAAGACTATGATCAAAAAATTGTAAGCGATACCGACCAAGCCTTGGCCGATGGCGTCTTTGGCGCGCCAAGTTATGTGATGAATGGTGAAGTCTTTTGGGGACAAGACAGGCTTGATCTTCTGGCATGGCGACTACAACAAGAGGCAAACAATGACTGACTTTAATATTGAAGATTATATCGCTGCTTATCCTGATTTCCCAATCGAAGGAATTTTGTTTCGCGATATCTCACCGCTTTTGGCCAGCCATGATGCGATGTCCAAGGCGATGGATCAATTTTATGATCAATTGGCGCCGTTTAAACCTGAAGGCTTTGCCGGGATTGAATCCCGTGGCTTCTTATTTTCGACCTTGATGGCGGATCGTTTTGGATGTGGGTCATTCATGTTGCGGAAGCCAGGCAAATTGCCCGGGGATTTGGTGCGGGAATCCTATGCGCTGGAATATGGTAAAAATGAACTGACGATGCAGGCCAATACCCCGATTAAAGGCAAGCGCATTGTTTTGATTGATGATCTTTTGGCGACAGGCGGGACGGTAAAAGCGGCCAAATCACTGATCCAATCTGTGGGGGGGCAGACTGTGGCTTGCGCCGTGGTTATCCATCTGGCTGATTTGGGCGGGCAGGACGTGATTGATATGCCTTTGGTGGCCTTGGCGACTTACGACTGATCATTCATGCCTTTGTTCTCCCCACAAAACACTTTGATTTTGGTGGCTTTAGCCGATGAATTGCCGCGATCATTGGTGCCAGATTGGCGTATTGTCTATACAGGCGTGGGCAAGGTCAACGCCGCCATCACAATTGAACGTGAAATTGCATCACAACGGCCTGAGATGATCATTAACTTCGGCACAGCAGGCAGCCTTTCGCCCGATCATCAGGGGATTGTTGAAGTGGGTCAGTTTTACCAGCGTGATATGGATGTCCGGGGATTGGGCTTTGCTTTGGGGCAAACCCCTTTTGAAGACAACGTACCGATTGATTTTGGCCGCCAAGGGCTGACGTGCGGCACAGGGGATAGTTTTGTTACCGCCCAGCCAGAATTATCCACCGATCTGGTCGATATGGAAGCCTATGCCTTGGCCAAATCCGCCCACGATCATCAAATCGATTTTTATTGTTTCAAATATATCTCTGATCAAGCCGATGATGCCGCCACAACGTCATGGCAAGACAACGTCCAAAAAGGCGCGGCGTTATTTGTGAAAATGCTGACGAAAGAATAACCAAGTGGTGGGGACACCCGGACTTGAACCGGGAAGCCTGTTACGGCGGCAGATTTTAAGTCTGCTGTGTTTACCAATTTCACCATGCCCCCAAAGGCTGGGATTGTGATAGAGCAATAGCAAATCCCGCGCCGTTGTCAAAGGATCAATTCACAAAAAAATCACTTTGTTATTTGATCGCCATCTGAATATCATGAAATCACCTCTTAAAAAGGCTGGTTTATGTTTTTTATTCCCCTATTCGATGACAACCCCACAGGGCGATGGCCATTGGTGACATGGATGTTGATGGCAATTTGCATTGCTATTTTCCTGTATCAAGTTGCCATGCCAGAACGTCAGCAATTGGCCTTGTGGTTGAGTTATGGCGCGATTCCTGCGCTGGTGACCGGTCAGGTTGCCCTGCCGCCAGAATTGGCCAGCCTGCCGCCTTTTGCGACGCTGGTCAGTTCGGTCTTTCTGCATGGCGGCTGGTTTCATCTGGCAGGGAATATGCTGTTTTTATGGATTTACGGCGATAATGTAGAAGATCGCATGGGGTCGTTCCGGTTTCTGACCTTTTATTTGATCTGCGGGGTAGCGGCCTCGCTGACTCATGTGCTGATCAGCCCTGATGATACCTCCCCTTTAATTGGAGCATCTGGCGCGATTGCTGGGGTGATGGCCGCATATTTATTGATGTTCCCCCGCGCCAAAGTCCGGGTTTTGATGATCATCATCATTTTTATCCGCTGGATTTACCTGCCTGCTTTTGTGGTTTTGGGCACTTGGTTATTGGTGCAGGTCTTCGCCGCCCCGTCTTCCCTTGGCCAACAAGGGGGGACAGCCTATTTTGCCCATCTGGGCGGATTTGTTGCAGGGCTGGCCTTAACGCCCTTGTTTAAAAAATCAGGCACGCCGCTATTGCCGAAACCTGAAACCCCGCCGCATTGGGAAATTGAACCTGTTCCAGCCCGTCAGGTGAAATCAGAGTTTATTCAGCGTTATCAACGCCAACGCCGCCCAATGGTGCCGAATGTCAAACGCCAACGCCCACCAGCAAAGCGTAAGAATCCATGGGAAAGAGATTAGTAGGGGAAAGAGATTAGGGGAAAAGATGAGGCGGAAACCGCTATGAAGGAGTGTTACCGCCAACGACTTTGTCGTCTAT
>WTHX01000094.1 GCA_011522975.1 Alphaproteobacteria bacterium
GAGATGTGTATAAGAGACAGACTGTGTTTGATACGGGACGCGGCTAATGGCAGATAAATCACGTAAAATCTGGCAGAACCAAGCCTTTACCGTTAGCCACGCTGATGGCACAGGTATTGCCCATGAAGAAATGAACGTTAAACCAGGTTTTGAAAGCGGCCTGCGGGTGTTCTTTGAATATCGTAATTTGGGGATCGATGCCGCAAGTGAAGGAGCGTATAGCGCCAATGTCATCCGCGCCATCCCGGGCAAGCATGCTGAACCGCAATGGCATATCCATGACCTGAATTTTCAGATGATTTACATCTTAAAAGGCTGGGTGGTATTTGAATATGAAGGGGCAGGGGAAGTCACCTTCCGTGCCGGATCAGCCGCGTTACAGCCCCCGGGCATCAAGCACCGCGAAATCCGCCATAGTGATGATCTGGAATTGATCGAGATCACATCTCCGGCTGAATTTGCCACAACCTTGACCGACCCGCCCGAAGATTAAGTTTTATCAATAAGGCCCATTAATAAGGCATGGGGTGGTTTTTATGCGCCGTATCAAGATCACGAAGCACATCGTCTGAAAGTTTCAGGTCCTGTGCATCCAAGATGGTTTTGAGTTGTTCAAGGCTGGTGGCGCCAAAAATGGCTGACGTCATAAACGGCCGGGTCAAACACCACGCCATCGACATTTGCACGATATCAAGCCCATGTTTATCAGCAACCGCTTGATAGGCATCAATGGCAGGCCAGACCCGGTCCGTGATACGCCCGCCTAAATCTGACGTGATCGACCGGCGGGACCCTTCAGGGGTTTTATCAGGGCCGTATTTGCCGCTTAACATCCCCGCCGCTAAGGGGGAGAAAGACAATAACCCCACCTGTTCGTGCTGGGTCATTTCCGCCATATCGGTGTCATAAAGACGGCATAAAAGGCTGTATTCATTCTGGACAGAAACCATGCGAGGCAGGCCATGTTTTTCAGCCAATTGTAACCAGCGCATTGTCCCCCAAGTGCTTTCATTGGAAAGACCAATATGCCTGATACGGCCTGCTTTGATATGGCCATCTAGCGAGTTTAACACCTCCAACATATGATCTTCTGTCTCAGCGCTATCCTGGCCGGATGGATCATAAGTCCAGTTTTGCCGGAACATATAGGACCCGCGATTAGGCCAATGCAATTGATAGAGATCAACATAATCTGTATTTAAGGATTCAAGCGAATTGCTCAGTGCAATTTCAATTGTTTCCGCACTGATTGGCGCACCATCCCGAACATTTTTATAGCCTTTACCGCTGACTTTTGTGGCCAGAATGATATCGTGCCGGCGGCCTGATTTTTCAATCCAACTGCCAATCACACGTTCGGTATCACCTTGCGTTTCTTTGGTCAGCGGGTTGGTCGGGTACATTTCGGCTGTATCGATAAAATTGATGCCATGGTCTAATGACATATCAATCTGAGCGTGGCCTTCGGCCTCGGTGTTTTGTGTGCCCCAAGTCATGCTGCCTAAACAAAAGGCAGACACCATTAAATCCGTGCGTCCTAAACGGCGGTAATCCATCATCAGTTCCTATCTATGGGCTACGATATCAGCAATCGCATTGGCGGCGGCGATGGTATCAGCCTCACCCCCAAGATCGCGGGTCCGCATTTCAGGCTTTGATAAGGCTTCTTCAATGGCTTCAACCAATTCTTTGGATGCCGAGTCATGGCCAAGATGGTCCAGCATCATGGCCGCGGTCCAGATTTGCCCCACAGGATTGGCAATGCCTTTGCCCGCAATATCAGGGGCCGAGCCATGAACAGGCTCAAACAAGGACGGATGATCCCCTTCAGGGTTAATTGACCCCGATGGTGCAACACCAATCGTGCCTGTACAGGCTGGGCCTAAATCCGAAAGAATATCGCCAAATAGATTGGACGCCACCACGACATCAAACCAATCAGGATGCAAGACGAAATTGGCCGCCAGAATATCAATATGATATTTATCCCATGTCACATCAGGGAATAATTGCGCCATGTTTTCGACCCGTTCATCCCAATAAGGCATGGTGATGGAAATACCATTTGATTTGGTGGCAGACGTCAGGTGTTTGCGGTCTCTTTTCTGGGCCAGTTCAAAAGCATATTTCAACACGCGATCAACACCATGCCGCGACATCACTGTTTCTTGGACGACAATTTCACGGTCCGTTTCAGGGAACATCCGCCCCCCGATGGATGAATATTCACCTTCGGTATTTTCACGGATGATCATGAAATCAATATCGCCGGGGGCGCGCCCTGCCAACGGGGATGGCACGCCAGGCATTAATTTAACAGGCCTCATATTTACATATTGGTCAAATTCACGACGGAATTTAATCAGTGACCCCCATAAAGACAGGTGATCGGGCAAAATATCAGGCCAGCCGACAGCGCCAAAGAAAATCGCATCATGCCCGCCAATTTGATCTTTCCAATCATCGGGCATCATCTGGCCATGTTCAGCGTAATAATCACAAGACGCGAAGTCATAATGATCGAAGTTCAGGTTGATGCCATGGCGTTCACAAACAGCATCCAACACGGTTAATGCCGCTGGCACCACTTCTTTGCCAATGCCATCCCCGGGGATAACAGCGATACGATATTGATTTTTTTGCATGGAAAGGCTCTCAGATAGGATTAACGGATAAAGCCGACATAAAGAACAGTGACGACGGTGAATAATGAAAACACGATTGATCCCCAACCGACGATGCGGGTGATGGTGATGGCTTTCTTTTCTTTGGCAGACGGCTGTTGGGGGGTATTAGACATAAACTTCATCCTTAATCATGGTCATGATATAATCTTATCACCAGACAAGATGAAAACAAGTTCAGACATCAGGAGTTTAATATGTTGCTCAATTTTAACCGCATCTGTTTAGGGCTAATCACCGCATCTTTCATGACCATCGCCATTGTTCAATCAGGGCTGATCAAGCCAGCCCATGCGGTTTCAGTCAATGTCGCTGTGCGCTTGCTGAAAGAAGCCATGGTGGAAAGCGAGGCCCGCATTATCAAAGAAATCAAGTCATCTTGCGAGGTGAAAGGCTAAATCCAGCCGCCCATATTTTCTTCGATCAAGGTTTTGATCAATGCCATGCCCGGGGCATCAGCATTCAGGCAGGGGATATAGGTGAAGTTTTTACCGCCATTGTCGATAAATTCTTCACGCCCTTCCATATTGAGTTCTTCCAAGGTTTCCAAGCAATCAGCCGCAAAACCAGGCGCCATAATCGCGAGGTTTTCAACCCCTTCATGGGCCAAATGTTCAATGGTTTCATCGGTATAAGGCTTGATCCAAGGCTCACGCCCAAAGCGAGACTGGAAGGCAACATGATAACGGTCTTCATCCCAGCCTAGTTTTTCACGCAACAGGCGCGCTGTTTTCATGCAATGGCAATGATAGGGGTCACCTTGGACAAAATACCGTTGCGGGATGCCGTGGAAACTGACCAATAAATGTTGGTCTTTTTTAGGTTTGGATTTGAATTTCAGGCTAGAACGCACGGATTCCGCCAACGCATCAATATATTGCGGGTGGTCATGCCAAGGCGCGACCGTCCGAACCGCCGGTTGCCAGCGTTGATCCAGCATCCATTTAAAGACTTCATCATTGACCGTGGCGGTGGTGGCGGCGGCATATTGCGGGTAAAGCGGCACCACCAGCAAACGGTTACAACCTGCGTCTTTTAATTCTTTCAGCCGATCAGGAATAGACGGCTGGCCATAACGCATTGCATAGGTGACATGAACACGATTGGCATCAACATGGTCTTTCATTTCATCCGAAAGAAATTCAGCCTGCAATCGCGTGTATTTCCGCAATGGTGAGCCATCAGGGTCATCTTTCAGCCAGATGCGATCATAGGCTTCTCCCGATTTTTGCGGTCGGGTGTTGAGGATAATGCCATTAAGCAATAGCCACCACAGTATCCGCGGGACTTCGACAACACGCTTATCGGAAAGGAATTGGTCCAGATACCGCCGCATTGATTTGTAATCAGTGCCATCAGGCGTGCCAAGATTAACCAGCAAAATACCTGTTTTGGCGTGGCGGGGCAGGGTGGGGTGATCAGATGGAATAGGTTTAACGCTCATGGCTTAAGATATGAGGCGAGCGGTCAGAAATACAAGGGAGAAGAAAGGGAAAATTTCCCTTTCTTTGAAGATATTTTGTCACATCGAGACGAAGATTACTCCGCCGCTTCGGCTTCGTTTGAAACTTCCAGTCTTGCGGCCGAAAACTTCAATTCTGGAATCTTGCCAAATGGATCCAAAGCAGGGTTTGTCAGCATATTGGCTGGCGCTTCGGTAAAGCAGAACGGAATAAAGATCATGCCTTTCGGCAGGGCAGGGTCAACGCGGGCAGCAAGGTGAATATCACCGCGGCGGGTGGATACTTTCATCACTTGCCCTGGCTTAGCCTGAAGCCCTTTCAGATCATCCGGATTAATATGCACCTCTGGTTCAGGTTCGATCATATCCAAAGCCTCAGACCGGCGTGTCATCGATCCGGTGTGCCAATGTTCCAGCAAACGCCCAGTGGACAACACAATCGGGAAGTCTTCATCAGGCAATTCATCCGGCGGCAGAACATCAGCCGGCGTCATTTTCCCGCGCCCTGAAGCGGTTGGGAAACCATCGCCAAAGATCACATCCTGACCTTCTGAAGTCTCATCAGCACATGGGTAAGTCACCGCGCTTTCATTGACCAGACGATCCCAAGTGATGCCCGTCAGTGACGCCATGGTGATGCGCATTTCATTAAACACATCTTTCGGATGGGTATAAGTCCAGTTCAGCCCAATGCGATTGGCCAATTCTTGGATGATCCACCAATCCTGCTGGGCATCACCTGGCGGGTTAATCGCCTTTCGCCCCAATTGAACACGGCGGTCGGTATTGGTGAATGTACCATCTTTTTCAGGGAAAGCGGATGCCGGCAGAACAACATCAGCAAAAGCAGCGGTCTCTGTTAAGAAAATATCCTGCACCACCAAATGTTCAAGCCGTGCAAGAGCCGTCCGAGCATGGTGCTGATCAGGGTCTGACATGGCGGGGTTTTCCCCCATCACATAGATGCCTTTGATATTGCCATCATAGGCTTCATTGGTAATCTCAACCACGGTCAGGCCACGTTCACGATCCAATTTTGTGCCCCAAAGTTCTTCATATTTATCTGCAAGATCACCGCCTACAGCCTTGTAATCAGGGTAAAACATTGGAATTAGACCAGCGTCAGATGCGCCTTGAACATTGTTCTGACCACGGAGAGGATGCAGACCAGAGCCAGGCTTGCCAACATTGCCTGTCAGCAAAGCCAGTGAGATCAAACAACGGGCGTTATCCGTACCATGGGTATGCTGAGAAACCCCCATACCCCAGAAAATGATCGACGCGCCAGAAGTGGCATAATCGCGAGCAGTTTTACGGATCACTTCCGCATCAATGCCACAGATTGGCGACATGGCCTCTGGTGTTGTGGCGGCGGTACGGGCTTTGAGGTCTTCAAACCCTTCGGTATGAGATTTGATATAATCGTCGTCATAAAGACCTTCGGTGATGATCGTGTTGATCATCCCGTTAAGCAACGCCACATCACTGCCCGGGCGGAAGTTTAATGAGCCTTCGGCATAGCGATCAAGCGATTGCCCCCGCGGGTCCATAATATAGAGTCTTGCACCGTTTTTGGCGGCATTTTTGATAAATGTCGCGGCAACAGGGTGGTTAACCGTGGGGTTAGCCCCAATAACAATAATCACTTCCGCATTGCGAGCTTCGGAGAATGACGCCGTGACCGCCCCTGAGCCGATATTTTCCATCAATGCCGCCACAGATGAGGCATGGCAAAGGCGGGTGCAATGGTCCACGTTATTGGTGCCAAAGCCTGCGCGAACCATTTTCTGAACAAGATAGGCTTCTTCATTTGATCCTTTGGCTGAACCAAACCCAGCAAGCGCACCAGACCCATCACGATCACGGATGGTGACAAAACCTTCGGCTGCTTTTGCTAAGGCTTCTTCCCATGTTGCTGGGCGGAAATGCGTCATTGGATTCGACGGATCAAACGGCAGGCTGTTTTCTTTGGGGGCATCGTCACGGCGGATCAATGGCGTGGTCAGGCGTTCATCCGAATTGACATAGTCAAACCCGTAGCGGCCTTTAACACAAAGACGGCCTTTATTGGCTGGCCCATCACGGCCATTAACCGCGACGATTTTATCGTCCTTAATCGAATAAGTCAGCTGACAGCCAACCCCGCAATAAGGGCAAACACTATCGACTGTCCGATCAGGGGTGATGGCCAGGTGCTGATTTTCATCAAGCACAGTTTTCGGCATCAACGCCCCTGTTGGGCAGGCTTGGACACATTCCCCGCAACCCACACAGGTGCTTTGTCCCATATCATCCCCCAAATCAAAGACGATATGCGCATCAGCACCACGGCCAGCAAGACCAATCACGTCATTGACCTGAACTTCACGGCAGGCACGGACGCAAAGGTTACATTGAATGCAAGCATCCATATTCACCGCAATGGCAGGGTGAGAGGAATCAGGTTCAGGCTGTTCACGGCTTGGCAAGCGTGAGCCTTCAACCCCTTGCATTTCAGCAAATTGCCAAAGCGGGGAGGCAGGATCATGACTGTCTGCACGTTCAGGTTGGTCGGCCACCAGCATTTCCATGACCATTTTGCGCGCGGTTGTGGCGCGGTCATTCGATGTGTTGACCACCATGCCTTCGGTTGGCTTGCGGATACAGGATGCCGCCAAGACACGTTCACCTTCAATTTCAACCATACAAGCCCGGCAATTGCCATCCGCGCGGTAATTGTCATTATCCTTATAGCAAAGATGGGGGATGGTCGTGCCTTCGCGCTTGGCCACCTGCCAGATGCTTTCATCCGCATTTGCCGAAACTGTTTTGCCATCGAGTGTGAATTTGATTTGATCAGTCATGATGTAACCCCAATGAATTTTCTTAGTGTTTCTTGCCAAGTTTAGGTAAAGGAGCATCCATATCTTCTGGGAAATGCTTCATCACAGACACCAGCGGGTTTGATGCCGCTTGCCCCAAGCCACAAATCGATGCATCCGTCATAGTGACAGAGACTTTCGTCAGCAAATCGACATCAGGGGAGGGCTGGTTCAGCATCTGCACTGCTTTTTCAGTGCCATTTCGGCACGGTGTGCATTGACCGCAACTTTCATGGGCAAAGAATTGCAAAAGGTTCAGTGCCGCATCACGCATATTGTCTTGGTCAGACATCACCACAACAGCGTGCGAGCCAACAAAACAGCCTTCTTCAGCCAATTCACCGCCGAAATCCAATGGGATATCGCCTTTATGGGCTGGCAGAATACCGCCAGAAGCCCCGCCCGGCAGATATCCTTTGAAAGTATGGCCTTCTGCCATACCGTCGCAACGTTCAATCAGCTCATTAACAGTGCTGCCAGCGGGCGCGACAACAACGCCGGGATTGGCAACACGGCCCGATACCGAATAAGACCTGAACCCCGGGTGGTTTTCTTTGCCTTGGCTGTTAAACCATTCGCCACCACGTTCCAGCAAATCTCTAATCCAGAATAAGGTTTCAAGGTTATTGACCAATGTTGGGCGGCCAAAAATACCAACTTCAGCAACATATGGCGGGCGATGACGCGGCAGGCCACGCTTGCCTTCGATGGATTCGATCATGGCTGATTCTTCACCGCAAATATAAGCCCCAGCCCCACGGCGGAGGTGAATCTTGGTGTGATCAGCAAGCCCTGCGGCTTCCACTTTGGCGATCTCTTGGCGCAACAGCGCGATAATCTCAGGATATTCATCGCGCATATAGACATAGACATCTGTCGCCTCAACCACAGCCGCACCAATCAGCATGCCTTCCAGCATGCGATGCGGATCACGCGATAGATAATAGCGATCTTTGAATGTGCCCGGCTCACCTTCGTCACCATTGACCGCCATGATCCGAGGGCCAGGGAATGACCGCACAATTGACCATTTCTTTGACGTTGGGAAACCAGCACCGCCCAAACCGCGCAGGGCTGTCTCACCAAGCTTTTCAATCACTTGATCTGTGGTCATTTCACCAGAAATGATCTGTTTCAGCGTTTTATACCCGCCATTTTGGCTGTAATCTTCAAATAATGTCGCTTCGTCTGAAATCGGAGCAGGCGCGCCATTGGCCAGAACATCTTTAATGACATCTTTGCTTGCATCGGGGATCAATTGCTGACCCAATGCAGCCGCTGGGGCTTTATCACAAGCCCCAATACATGGCGCGCGTTTGATGCGAACATCAACGCCATCAAGATCAGCCAATTCAGCCAAGAGTGTTTCAGCGCCCGCCAATTGACAGCTTAAACTGTCACAAACACGAATGGTTACAGGGGCAGGGGGTGTCTCCCCATCTTTGATGCAATCAAAATGGTCATAGAAAGTCGCCACTTCCCAGACTTCAGCCATGGGCAATTTCATCATCTGCGCCAAGGCGGTGAGATGCCTTTGGCTAAGGTAGCCCTGATTGTCTTGAATTAAATGCAGATATTCGATCAACATATCGCGTTGATCAGGCCAAACCCCAATTATGTCTTTAATTTCATCAATGGCGGTTGGATCCACCATTCTACCTTTTGGCTTGGTCTTCGCCTTTTTCTTTCCAACTACACCGCCGTGACCACCTGGCCGCTGCTGAATTTCGTTTGGATTTTGGCTATCTGGCATTGATCCCCTCCAGAATTATGGTGTCCAAAAACTTCTTTGGTCTCTGGTATACCACATAACAGATAAAAATTCATACATTATTTCAATCTGAAATGCTTTGAGGGTCTGTTCCATCGGCGACATGGACTAGCCTGACATTGTCAGTGTTGATCAACTGCTTGCCAGCATGGTTAAAATTCACCGTGACGCGGTTCATAATAACAGATTGCACTTGCCCCACGCCCCATTCAGGGGCTGAAGGCAGGACAACAAAATCACCTAAAGAAAAATCATTCATAACCGTCACTCTGGGTAAAACATAATGAACTATAATTCACCAAGACGTGAGGTAAAGAGGGCAAATTAATGGTGTGATGATTATTAATGTCTTGAAAATGGAGTTTACCCGCTGGCGTGGTCTCTTAACACATAGCCTTGCCCCCAAACCGTGTGAATATAATTATCACCGCCGGTCAAAGCACAAATCTTGCGCCGCAATTTACAGATAAACACGTCTATGATCTTGGATTCAGGCTCATCAATGCCGCCATAAAGATGGCTTAAAAAGTGGGTTTTGCCCAAAGTGCTGCCTTTTCTGAGGCTAAGCAATTCAAGGATATGGTATTCTTTTGATGTCAGGTTAAACCGTTTATTGCCCACCATGACTTCATGTTTGTTCAAGTCAACCATAATCGGCCCTGTGACAATCTTATTATCGGAATGGCCATGGGCACGCCTAATAATCGCCGTTAGATTGGCGATTAATTCTTGGCGGTCAAAAGGCTTGGTCAAATACCCATCGGCACCAGACCTGAGAGCAACGACTTTATCGGTCACAGAAGCTCGGCCTGAAACCACTAGAACAGAGGTGTCAATTTTGCTTTGTCGCAATGATTTGGCAAATTGAAACCCATCACCATCAGGCAGGTTAATGTCCAAGATCACCGCATCATAATTGTTTTCACGGATGGCGTTGAGTCCGTCTTCCGCTGTATTGGTGATATGATAAATATGGCTTTCATCTTCCAAAGCCATGCCAATGCTGTCAGCGATTAAATTATCATCTTCAACGATCAAAATATTCATCTTCAGCCCTCTCTAAGTCTTAGGGGCAAATGTTTTGCACCTATTCAAATTTCTATCAAGGCATCAGGTCATATCCTTAATAGAGACTTAAGCATTGTTAAAAATGCCCAAAGATTAAATTCATAAGAACGATATATTTGGGCAAATCATTTGCTTTTCGGCTACTATTTGAAAATTCTTAATTATTAGCAAATCAATAAAATGTGATTAAGCATTTGCTTGTTTAAACCCTTGTTTTTCTGGGCTTCACAATAAAGTGACCTGCTAACAGTGTTTTTGGCTTGCGAAGATAGGCGTTAATTTTTATAACGCTTAACTCAATTGGTTC
>WTHX01000089.1 GCA_011522975.1 Alphaproteobacteria bacterium
CAAGTGTTGGGTAAGGCTTCAAGTGATGGATATCAACTTTCCTTGGGTTTAATCATCGCGTTCTTGGTTGTGTTCATTTTCAATCCGATCAACTTCAGATGCCGCCCCAAAGAATAGAGGCACGCGTTGATGCAAATCTTCAGGCGTCATATCCAAAATCGCACCATAGCCATTTGACGCCTTACCCCCTGCTTTTTCAGCCAAAAGCGCGATCGGGTTGGCTTCATAGACCAGACGCAAACGGCCTGTTTCATTGCCCTGACGTCTGTCAGCAGGGTAGAGAAAAATACCGCCACGTTGAAAAATTCGCCACGCATCAGAGACCAAAGACCCCACCCAGCGCATCCGATAATCTTTACCTTGTGGGCCGGATTGGCCATCAAGCGTGTCTGTCATCCATTTTTGCACCGGTTTAAACCAGTGATTCGTATAGGCGGAATTGATCGCAAACTCTTTGGTGGTGGTGGGAATTTGAAGGCCTTCACCTGTCATCAGAAACCCTTTGCCATCAGGATCAAGGGTGAACGTCACCACATCATCGGTCTTAGCAAAACACAGGATTAATGTTGTTTGCGGGCCATAAGTGAAAAACCCGGCAGCAATTTGATCGCGCCCTTGTTGCAGGCTATGGGCTTTGGCATCACCATGGGAGGGCAGGATTGAAAAAATCGTGCCAATGGTGACATTAACGCTGATATTGGATGACCCATCCAACGGGTCAACCGCCACAATCAAACTGCCCTGATCATTTAACGGGATCGGGTCTTCTTGTTCTTCGGATAATAACGCTGCCGCCCCTTGGCCTTCCAAATGATTAATAATGATTTCTTCGGAGCGCACATCCAAGGCTTTTTGGCTGTCGCCATCTGAATTGATGCCGCCAATCTCAGAGCCCAAGTTTTCATCCAAACCATCACGCCGGATCAAATGGTCAATATCTTGAGCGGCAATCGCCAAGGCTCTGATCACCGAAACCAGATCCGCATCAGCATGGCCTTGTTCTTGGGCTGATGCCAAAAATTCATGGAGTGACATAATATTTCCTAATCTTGGAGCGAATATCAGGTGATCTAAACCGATGCTTGCGGAATGCCTTTAACAACCCCTGGCATAATATGGCTTTGATCCCATGCTTTGCGGCCAAAAACCTCTCGTACCAAGGGCGCAAAATGATCCAGATCAGGCATCGGGTAATCAGGGTCAAATGATGTTTGATCCCAACGTTCACAGAAATCTGCGCAAGATTGCCAATAGGGGTTGTCTTTGAATTCATCACGCTGGTCAGGGTTCCAACCATAATGATGGCCGTAATATTTCATCTGAAAAATACCGTGTTTTTCCACAACCCAAGAGACTTCTTCACGGACGAAAGGGCGCAGGATTTCTGCCGCCATGCGATCATGATTTTGCGGGGACAGACCATCGCCAATATCATGGATTAATGCTGCCACAACCCAATCAATATCCGCACCATCAGCCTCAGCCCGCGCCGCCGATTGCAAGCCATGTTCAAGACGGTTGATCTTATACCCTGTCATCGTATCTTCAGCCTGAAGCGCCAGTTGCGAGAGAATTCGATCCGCCGTCATAGCGCAATAATCATGCTCAAGTTCGGCCAACATCTGATAATCTTCAAACGTGCCTTGATCCATCCTTGTGAAAGAAACTTCTTTAGACATTTTCGCCCCCGCTTTTTTTAGCCTTTCAGGCCTTCACTTTATCATACTCCCATATATATAAAATTGCGACAATGTGATACTTTATTTAAATTCACTTTTTGTCTATGAGTATAAGTTATGTATTAATCAGAGATTGAAAAATATCTTGATGAGAAGTTTCTAATAAAAGGATCACCCCTATGACTGACGTAAAGATCTTCCTTCAATCGATTGGGATTGAAGACGTTCAGCACATTCACCATAACCCAAGTTATGACACGCTGTATGAACATGAGATCAACCCTGATCTTGAAGGTTTTGAAAGAGGACAGGTCAGCACCATGGGCGCGGTCAATGTCCTGACAGGCCAGTACACCGGGCGGTCACCCAAAGATAAATTCACCACCATGGATGACACCACCCGCGATACGCTTTGGTGGACAGGTGACGTTAAAAACGACAACAAGCCCATCTCCCCTGAAATTTGGGGCGAATTGAAAAAGATCGCCATGGCGCAATTGTCGGGCAAAACACTCTATGTTGTTGATGGGTTTTGCGGGGCAAGCAAAAAGAATCGCTTGGCGGTGCGCTTTGTTATGGAAGTGGCGTGGCAGGCGCATTTTGTCACCAATATGTTTATCCGCCCCACCGCCGAAGAATTGGCTGATTTCAAACCTGATTTTACGGTTGTGAACGCATCAAAAACCAGCAACCCTGATTATGAACAACATGGGCTGAATTCAGAAACATTCATCGCCTTTAACATGACTGAAAATATGCAATTGATCGCCGGGTCATGGTATGGCGGTGAGATGAAAAAAGGCATGTTTGGGCTGATGAATTATCTTCTGCCACAAAAAGGCATCGCCTCCATGCATTGTTCTGCCAATATGGGGCAAGATGGTGATGTCGCGCTGTTCTTCGGCCTTTCGGGTACAGGCAAGACAACGCTTTCTGCTGACCCGAACCGGATGTTGATCGGTGATGATGAACATGGCTGGGATGATGAGGGCGTGTTCAATTTTGAAGGCGGTTGTTACGCCAAGACGATTGATCTCGACCCTGAAAAAGAACCTGATATCTATAAGGCCATCCGCCGTGATGCTTTGCTTGAAAATGTCATTCTGGATGACAATGGTGTGATTGATTTCAGTGATGTTTCGCTGACAGAAAACACCCGCGTGTCTTACCCGATTGATCATATTGATAATATCGTCCGTCCTGAATCCCGTGGTGGCCATGCCCGCAAAGTGATCTTCTTGACGGCGGATGCTTTTGGCGTTCTGCCACCAGTCAGCATCTTATCGGATGAACAAGCCCAGTATCATTTCTTGTCAGGTTTCACCGCAAAAATGGGCGGCACGGAACGCGGCATCACCGAACATACCCCAACGTTTTCAGCCTGTTTTGGTGCGGCGTTTTTATCCCTGCATCCCACCCGCTATGCTGAGGTTTTGAAAGCCCGTATGCAAGCGGCTGGCGCGAAAGCCTATTTGGTCAACACCGGCTGGAATGGTCGGGGGGAGCGGATTTCCTTGGCCAATACCCGCGCCATTATTAATGCGATCCTTGATGACAGCCTTGATGCGGCCGAAACCACAACTTTGCCCATCTTTAATTTGGATATCCCGACATCTTTGGGCAATCTGGATGCGGCAATTTTCGACCCGCGCAACAGTTATGACACGGCATCGGATTGGGATGGCAAAGCCCGCGATCTGGCCCAACTTTTTGTTGATAACTTCACCAAGTTTAATGGCACAGAAGAAGGCCGCGCGTTGGTGGCGGCAGGCCCGCAACTCTAAGCCAAACAACGCTTACTTTGAAATCTCACCGGTAACACGACCACCGGTGAGCCGCTGAAGTTCAGCAAAACTGACACCAAAAACATAATGGGTATGGCCGGCGGCGGCCCATACTGTTTCTGATCGGCTGAGTGCGGTATCGATCAGCACGATCACATCTTCATTGAGCGCGATGGGCGAAACCCCACCGATGGAATAGCCTGTGATATCTTTAACCCGCTGGGCATCAGGGCGGCTGACCTTACCCTCCATTTCCATGATCTTAGACATGGCTTTGGTGTCGCATTGCCGATCACCGCTGATCAAGGCAGCGATGGGAAAGACCTGACCTTTAAACGGACCATCACTGGCGGTAAATTCAAAAATCAAGGTTTTGACAATGGCTTGGACCGCAACCCCAAGGGCGGCGGCGGCATCTTCGGCGGACCTTGCGGTTTCGTCCAAAACTGTCAAGCGGCCGGCGAGCCCTTCTTTTTCAAGGGCAGCCCGAACCTGTCTTGTGGCGGGTGTATCGATACTCATCGCGATTTCATAAACGCCTTCAGACTTTACCCACGGCGTTGATCAACAGAAACCGCCAGCATGCACAGCAATTCAAACATGATCGAAACACCAACCCATGCGGTATTGCCGCTTTCATCAAAAGGCGGAGAAACTTCAACAAGATCAGCACCGATCAAGTTAAGCCCTTGCAATCGCCGCACCAAGAGTTGCGCTTCTCTGGTGGTAAACCCGCCAATTTCAGGCGTGCCTGTGCCCGGGGCAAAGGCCGGATCAATGCAATCAATATCAAAACTGACATAGGTCGGGGCATCGCCAACAATGCCGCGCGCTCGGGTCATAACATCAGCAATCGAATGATCAGCAAATTCATCCATGGTGATGATGGTGACGCCTTGTTCACGCCCCCATTCAATATCTTCGCCATCATACATCGTGCCGCGAATACCGATTTGCACCACACGTTTCGGGTCGAGCAAACCTTCTTCGATGGCCCGGCGGAACGGCGTGCCATGGGTGTATTGGCAGCCATCAAAGTAACTGTCGAATAGATCCGTATGGGCATCAAAATGAATCATCCCCACAGGCCCATCACTGGCCAAGCCGCGCAAGACCGGCAATGAGACCAGATGATCCCCCCCTGCTGTCATCGGCGTGATGCCGCGGGCTTTCACTTCTTTATAGAAATCTGTCACCCAAGCCATGGTGTCATCAAGCCCCGAAGGGTTAATGGCACAATCCCCAAGGTCAGCGCAATTGGCCATTTTAAACGGTGAGATATAACTGACAGGATGGGTTGCCCTGATCATGGTCGAAAGATCACGCAATTGGCGGGGGCCATGACGTGCGCCAGGGCGATTGGTGGTGCCGCCATCCCAAGGCACACCGATCAGGCCAATGTCAACTTCGCCAATACGGTCATGGTCAAAATCCATCACAGGCAAACGCATAAAACTGGGCACGCCTGCAAACCGCGGCAAAACTGCACCGGATACAGGTTCAAAAAACGGGCGATCTGCTTTTGTATGATCCGTCATGATTTCCTCCAAACTCGTCTTAAATTAATGATGTTTATTCGTCATCAAGGGCAATATAGGTGGCGCGGACATCGCTATAGGCTTCAAAGGCGTAATGCGATGATTCCCGCCCAAAGCCAGATTGCTTGACCCCACCAAATGGCATATCAGGGGGGATCAGGTTATAGGTATTGATCCAGACATTGCCGGCTTCCAGCGCATCCGCGACACGGTGAGCGCGGGTCAAATCACGGGTAAACAACCCTGCCCCCAAACCGAAATGAGTGGCATTGGCCCGCTCAACGGCTTCGTCTTCATCATCAAAGATCAAGACGCTCATAACAGGGCCAAAAATTTCTTCACACACCACCGCCATATCATCATTACATTGCGATAAAATTGTTGGGCGCATGAAATAGCCATTCTCAAACCCTTGGGGATGAACACGTTCACCGCCTGTGACCAATTCAGCCCCTTCAGCAACGCCTTGATCAACATAATTTAGGACTTTTTGCAAATGCTGTTCTGAGATCAACGCCCCCATCTGAACATCATCGGCCATCGGATCCCCCACGGTCATGGCATCGGTCATGGTTTTCATGCGGGATATTATTTCATCTGCAATGGGGCGGTGGACAAAAACACGGGTGGCGTTTGAGCAAACCTCCCCAGCGGTATAAAAATTGGCCTCCATGGCGGTGGCGGCGGCTTTATCCAGATCACAATCATCAAACAAAATCAGCGGGGCTTTGCCGCCCAATTCCAGCGTCACACGCTTCAGGCTTTCGGCGGATTGCATCATAATCTTTTTGCCGGTTTCAACCCCGCCTGTCAGCGAAACCTTGGCAATATCAGGGTGGCTGCAAATCGCGCTGCCCATGGTGTAATCACCTTGCATGACATTAAGCAAGCCTTTCGGCAATCCGGCATCTTCCATCACCTCAACAATTTTAAGGGCGGATAGCGGCGTCATCTCAGACGGCTTAAGAATAAAGGCATTGCCCATGGCCAAGGCCGGTGATGATTTCCACAACGCAATTTGCACCGGATAATTCCACGCGCCAATCCCTGCACAAACCCCAAGCGGGATGCGGCGGGTATAGCCGATTGCCCCCGGCCATTGATGCTGGGTGCCATGATAGGTCATGATCGCCGCCCCCATATATTCCAGCACATCAGGGCCCGATGGCACGTCAGCCGACACCGCTTCCGCAAAGACTTTACCGACATCTTGGACTTCAAGGCGTGACAATTCATCATTGGCTTCACGCAAGGCATGGGCACATTTGATCAGCACCTGACCTCGGTCTTGCACCGATCGCTTGGCCCATGGCTTTTGGGCTTCATGGGCCATGGCAACGGCTTCATCCAGCATCTCTTTGGTGGCCAATTCAACCTCGGCGATCACCTCCCCTGTGGCGGGATAGGTTTTTGCAAAACGCTTTTCCGCGCCATCACGATAAGTGCCGCCATAATAACTTTTGATGACCGTCATGCTGATTGCCCCATAAAAGATGTGTTCTGTGAAAAGACTAATCCTGTCTGCCCCCTTTCAGCAAACAAAATTTCTGATAGGCCAGAAGATAATGTCCTGATACCATTTCAATAGGAGTGTTATCGATGTCGGATCAAAATAACAGCAAACCAAACCAGCATCTCAAACAGCATCCCAAAGAGCATCCCAAAGAGCATCATAGGGATGATGTTTATCAACTCGACACGCCGCAACAGCATCAAGATTATTATGATCAATGGGCCAAAACCTATGATGATGATTTCGCCAATCACCATGGTTATGCCTATCCTGAACGTGTCGCCACGCTTTTTGCCAAGACCGCAACCCCAGATGATCACCCGATTGCCGATATTGGATGCGGCACTGGTCTGGTGGGGCAATATCTGCGCCAACAAAAGATCAGCCAAACCATCCATGGCTTTGATATCTCCCAAGGCATGCTGGATGTTGCCGATGATAAGAAGATTTATGATGGGCTTTATCTGGCGGATATCACCGCCCCTCTGCCCTTTGAATATCGCCACCTCTATCGCGGGTTAATTTCAACAGGGACATTCACCTTGGGGCATTTGGGGCCGGATGCGCTGGAATATGCTTTGGCCATGGGGGCAGAAGGGGCGTTGGCCTTGATCGGGATCAATGCCCAACATTTTCATGAAAAGTCTTTTGATCAGGCCTTTCACAACTGGCAAGCCCGTGGCATGATCAGTCCTGTCCTATGGCATGAGGTGGATATCTATCTTGATCCTGATGCCGCGGACACAGACAGTCTAACCGCTTGGGTTGCTGAATTTAGAATAAACGCTTGCCTTTGAAACAAGCCATTGGGGGATGATATGGAAGAATTTGCAGATTATTTGATTTGGGGCGGTTTGGGGATCATCATCGCGCGATTGGTTGTCCCGCGCCTTTTGGATTATCTGGGCGTTGGTGTTGAAAAACGACCTAAGTCAGATCAGGAGTAAGTGATGTCTAAACTTTCGGTCATCACCCATGAGGCTTTTGCCCGTCACCCTGTTCCCATGGGGCATCCTGAACGGCCTGATCGCATTCGCCATGTCTGGCAAGCCTTGGATGAAGATTTTGCAGACCTTGATCGCCACCAAGCCCCTGAAGCCAGTGCGGAGGCGATCGCCCGTGTCCATGGCGAATATTACCTTGATTTGATCGCTGAACAAGAACCGCAAGAGGGCATGATCTCGCTTGATCCTGATACCCATATGGGCAAAGGCACATTAGAAGCCAGCCGCCGTGCCGCGGGCGGGGCTGTCTTGGCGGTGGATCAAGTGATGACCGGCCAAGCCGAACGTGTTTTCTTGGCCGCCCGCCCCCCGGGACATCATGCTGAACCCCATAAACCCATGGGGTTTTGTCTGTTTTCCTCCGCCGCGATTGCGGCTCAACATGCCCGTGCTGTCCATGGTTTGACGCGGGTTGCCGTGGTTGATTTTGACGTTCATCACGGCAATGGCACGCAAGCCGCGTTTTGGGATGATGGTGATTTGACCTTTGCATCCAGCCATCAGATGCCGCTTTTTCCGGGCACAGGGTCCATGACCGAAACAGGATGCGGCAATATCCATAACGCCCCGATGCGGGCCGGTGATGATGGCGCGGCAGTGATCGCCGCTTGGCAAGATTATCTGATCCCTAAGGTCAAAGCCGCCAAGCCTGAATTGATCATTTTATCAGCAGGGTTTGATGCCCATGAGGCTGACCCGCTGGCGTCGCTTAATTTAAGAGCAGAAGATTTCGCCACCCTGACCACCATGATCAGGCAATTGGCTGAAGACATAGCCGAAGGCCGTTTGGTTTCGCTCTTGGAAGGTGGTTATGATCTGGCGGCGTTAAAAGCATCCGTCACCGCCCATCTTAACGCGCTTCGATAATCAATCGTCATCCGCCAACCATTCGGCCAGTATCTCATCATTATGTTCGCCACATTTTGGCGGGGCGTGGCGATAACTGACAGGCGTTTTTGAAAACTTAAGCGGGTTGCCAATCAGATCAATCTCACCGGATTGGGCATCGGGATAATCCATCCTGATTTTCATTTCGCGGGCACTGACTTGATCGGTTGTGAACACATCCCCCAAATCATTGACAGGCCCGGCGGGGACGCCGCGTTTTTCACATTCAGCCAGCAGATCATCACGGTTGAATTTTTGGATTAAGTCTTCCAGTTGAGGCAACAATTCCGCTTTGTTTTTAAGCCGCAAGGGATTGCTAGTATAACGCGGGTCTTGGGCCAGATCAGCCTGCCCCAGAATATCAACAAATGCCGCAAATTGCGTGTCATTACCCACCGCGATAATGATATAGCCATCCGCCGTTGGAAAGACCTGATACGGCACGATATTGGGGTGACCATTGCCAGACGATTTCGGCACGTTGCCACTCAACAGATGATTGACCCCTTGGTTGGCCAGCCACGAGACTTGCGTATCCACCAGCGCCAGATCGATATATTGGCCTTCGCCTGTTTGGTCGCGATGCCTTAAGGCCGCCAGAATCCCCGTGGTGGCATACATGCCTGTCATGATATCAGCAATCGCGACACCAACCTTATAAGGCTCACCATCGACAGGGCCTGTCAAAGACATGATCCCGCCATAACCTTGGATCATGATGTCATAACCGGCGCGATGGGCATTGGGGCCTGTCTGGCCAAAGCCGGTGATCGAACAATAAATCAACCGTGGGTTGATCGCCGCCAAATCTTCATAGCCAAGGCCATATTTTTTCAAGCCATCTTTTTTGAAATTTTCAATCAGCACGTCGGCTTTCATTGCCAGTTTGCGGATGGTATCTGCGCCATCTTGGGTGGTGATATCAATCGCCAATGATCGTTTGTTGCGATTGGCCGAAAGATAATATCCGCTTTCCGTGGTGGGATTGCCATCTTGCCCTGTGACATAGGGAGGCCCCCAAAACCGCGTGTCATCACCTGCGCCTGGACGTTCAATCTTGATCACGTCAGCCCCCATATCCCCCATCAATTGCGTTGCGGTGGGGCCAGCCAAAATACGGCTTAAATCAAGAATCTTAAGGCCTTGTAAAGGTCCAGCCAGCGGGGCTTTCGAATTGGGCGTTGTCGTCATAATGGGTCCTATCGGTTATGCCTTTGATATCAACATAGGCTTAGGGCATGATGGCGGCAATGATTAAGCCAATGGCAATCCAAAACATGATCGCAGCGATGCCAAAATCAATCTTCTGCCATGTTTTGGGGTTGTTGAGCCAAGGGCTCAATGCTCTCGCCCCATAGCCAAGGGTGAAGAAAAACACAAAACTGGCCGTGGTCGCGCCAATGCCAAAGGCCCATTTTTGAGTAATGGGCAAAGGCGCAGAAATACCGCCCAACAACACCACCGTATCCAAATACACATGCGGGTTCAGCCAAGTCAAACCTGCCACCATGGATAAGGCTGGCCAAAGCGGTTTTGATTGGCTTTGATCGGCGCTTAACTGCGACCGCCCTGTCAAGCCATCGCGCAAGCGCATCCCGCCATAGACGATCAACCATAAAGCCGCCCCGCCATAAAGCCATGCGGTCACGCTTTCCAACGGGGCCAGCAGCGCCCCCATGCCCGCCACGCCAACGG
>WTHX01000098.1 GCA_011522975.1 Alphaproteobacteria bacterium
ATGGGTTTTAAGCAGTTCCGTCATTGCTGTTTCGATATGAAGAAGACGTTGATCATCACTGGCTTTCGGGTCTGGCCTGATCATGCCATCGGCCAGCCATGTCAATTTATGACCATCGATGCTGATCACACCCCAACCCGTGCTGCGCAGACCAGGGTCAATGCCAAGTATTGTTACACTGGGAGTCGCCATATTTGGAATTGTCATACTGGGATTTTTCAAACCAATTCCAGCCTATGCCAAAGGTTAACCCAAGCGCAAAACCGCCAGCGCTTAGCCGGCGAGTTTTGCCATAATGTCATCATCAATATCAAAATTAGACGCCACGCTTTGAACATCATCCAATTCATCGAGCGCGCCCAACAGTTTAAGCAATGTTTGCGCCTGGTCTTCATTTACAGGCGTTGTGTTTTGCGCCTTCCAAGCCAAGCCTGCTTCTTCAGGACTACCGAATTGGTTTTCAAGGCTTTCACGAACGGTGTTGAAATCATCGGTGGCGGTTAAAATTTCATGGCCGTTTTCATCACTTTCGGCGTTATCAGCGCCTGCTTCGAGGGCGGCTTCAAACATCGTATCCGCATCAGCAACTTCAGCGGGATAAATAATCTGGCCAACACGGTCAAACATGAAACTAACACTGCCTGTTTCACCTAAATTGCCGCCATTTTTACTGAATGTTGCACGCACTTCAGAGGCGGTACGGTTGCGATTATCGGTCAGGGCTTCGACGATCAGGGCAACACCGCCTGGGCCATAGCCTTCGTAGCGGATTTCATCATAGTTATCGCCTTCACCACCAGCGGCTTTTTTCAAGACACGTTCAATGTTATCTTTCGGCATATTGGCCGCCCGACAGGCCGCCAGCGCTGTCCGCAATCGGGGGTTTGATTCAGGGTCTGTACCACCCCGCGCGGCAACCGCCAATTCTTTAATCAAACGGGTGAATTTTTTGGCGCGCTTTGCATCTTGAGCGCCTTTGCGGTGCATAATATTTTTAAATTTGGAATGTCCTGCCATGGTTCTTTCCTATTTATCCTGACATGATGGCAATTTAGCAGACAAGGCGGCTATGAAACAACCGCTTATCACGTTTAGTAACACTTGATGATGAAAATTCTTGGGATGAATCTTCACGGCTTAACTGGTTTGGGATAGTGCCCCTCCCCGCCGAAATGGTGTAATGGCGGTGGCCAAGCCTGTTGCATCATCGGTATCAATGATCACCCCCGCCAATGTTGGCTCACCTTTGGCGACTTCCAACCGACCTTGGGGGATGCCGCGAAACCGACCGACAGCGGCTTCGGGTTGCATCCCAATAATCGACACATAATCTCCGCACATCCCTGTATCAGTCTGATAGGCCGTGCCTTGCGGCAGGATGCGGTGGTCAGCGGTGGGGATATGGGTATGGGTGCCAATCACGGCTGAGGCTTTGCCATCAGCGGCAAAACCAATCGCGGTTTTTTCTGACGTGGCTTCACCGTGGATATCAATGAAAATCGCATCAGCATCACGGCCTAATCTGACTTTGCCCAAGAACTGATCAAGTGAAGTGAAAACATTGTCATTTTCAGCCATAAAAAGATTGGTGATAAAATTGGCCACTGCCAGCCTTTGGCCTTTGTCATTTTCAACAATAATATGGCCATTGCCTGGGGTGGCTTCCACCATATTATATGGCCGCAAGAGGCGGTCTTCTTTCATGATATAATTTACAATTTCACGCTTATCCCAAACATGATTGCCCGTTGTAAGCACATCTGCACCAGCGGCCAGAACAGCATCCGCAATGTCAGGGGTGACACCAAAACCACCGGCTGAATTTTCAACATTAACGATCATGAAATCAGCGCTAAATTCTTGTTTGAGCGCGGCAAGATCAGCGATCACCTGCTGTCGGGCAGACCGCCCCATAATATCACCTAGAAAAAAAATCCGCATTAAATCACTTTCTAAACTCAGACGGCTTTAGGTTGCTTGAGCCCTGTTTCCGTTAATATCCCATCTAATTTAGCATCATAAGCCCCGATGGGAACGCTTACGACTTTCTGGGCATCATAGGCAATGCCAATTGCCATGACACGATCAGAGTCTTGGCGCAATGCCGCAAGCGAGCGGTCATAAAACCCACCGCCATAGCCCAAACGATAACCGGCATCATCAAAAGCCAGAAGCGGCACCAATAAAACATTGGGCGCGCAAACAGGCGCATTAGGGTGAGGTTCAGACGTGCCATAAAGGCCATCGATCATGACATCACCATCCTGCCAGAGGTGAAAGATCAAAGGCGTTTCAGGTTTAGGCGTGGCGGGCAATGCTGTTTTCAACCCGCGTTCGGCCATGGCGGCCATCAAGGGGCGGGGGTCAATTTCTGTTTTAATAGGCCAATACCCGGCGATAATATCATCTGTGGTCAAGCCAAATGCCGCAATGATACGATCAGCCTCAGCGGCAATCGCTTGAGCGGTTTGGTCGGCCATAGTGGATTGTTCAGCACGGATTTTGGCTTGGGTTTTACGCAATGATGCTTTGAGTGCATCAAGATCTTGGCCAGAAGATGACGACATTAATGTTCCTGAAGGCTTAATCAATCAATTCAACTGTAGCCAGAATGTCGTTGGCTTAGACAATCACCTGTGGCCTGCTAAAGCAGGTGGGCGTCACAATGAAAGGGCCAGGGCCCCAGCAGCGGCAACTCCCTAGAGATGTCTTATGGCCCCAGAGATTTGTGCGCCTGACGAACATTCCAGCTACGCCCAAGACATAGGCTTAACCGCCCCATGATGCAAGGATAAGGCGATGATTTGATATCAAATTATAGTGAGTTGAACTCAAGGTTGAAATTAACCAGTGGGGTTATTTGCCTGTAAGCGCTTCAAGCCGTGCGGCCAGTTGTTCAATCATTTCAGCCATTTTATCATCGCGGCT
>WTHX01000009.1 GCA_011522975.1 Alphaproteobacteria bacterium
CATAAAAAAAAGCCGACTTGACGCCGGCTTTTATCATTTTGCAATCAGATGATGGTGGAGATATTGACATAGAAAGCCAATCATATAATAGGATATATCCTATTTTATAAACTATGTCAATATCTTTTTTCATCACTATGAATTCATCACATCTCTCATCTCATAGACCCCAAGGCTGTGGAGCGCCCTGGCTTCAATTTTACGCAATGTCGTGTGGCTTCGGCCATCGATTTCTTCTAGTCGCCGCCATGGAATGCCGCAAGCCCGGGCCATAGCGATACGCCGCTCATCTTCAGGCAGGTCGCCCAATGCGATCAGCCAAAAATCCATTTTAGATATTTCTTGCGGCGTTGCTTTTCGCCGAATTGGGGTTCGATATTGGGGAGAGGACAACATGGCAATTTGTTTAAACTCCCCCCAAGATGATTTGGGCATATTAGGGCGGTCACGGGCGTTAAGAGGCAATAGGCGCAATGTTGTCATGGTTTGACGTAATTGCTGCTGTATATCTTGCTTCAATTTTTTGCTCAATTGCTGGGGTCTTGGTTGCGCCATTTTTATAGTCATGGGATCCTCGTTAAAAAAGGTTGAAATAAATGCCCCAATTTAATAGGATAATTCTTATTTTAAATGGTCTAAATGGTTAGTTTATGTCTGATAATTTTTCTTCCGACCCTGTAAGGCGGGAATTACTAGATGCGATTGCGCGCTCACCAAACACAACAAATCTGAAACAGCTTTCAATTGATTTGGGGTATAACCATGCCTACCTTCATCAATTCATTCACAGAGGATCACCTCGTGTTCTGCCGGAACAAACCCGCTATGCTTTGGCCAAATTGCTCAATATTGCAGAAGAAAAATTAAGCCACACGCCAAGACCTCAAAACAAAACCCGCAGAACATCCCAAAGAAGTTCAAAAACCCATCAGAATATTGGTTACCTTGATCATATTACTCAACGCCACCTCATTGATCAGCATTGGATGGTGCCAAATGCCTTTTTAACCCAAGCAATTGACGCCAGCGCCATTAAGTTAATCGCGCTGCCTGATGCTGATGATCATGCCAATATTATTATGATCGACACCAATGATCGCTCGCCTTTAGCGGCCGGGGAATTTGCCCTTGATATGAAATCCAGCATCCGCATTCGCCATATTGAACAAATCAGCCCCCATGATGGCCGGCTTCATATTATGGATAAAAACAGCACCCCCTATTCATCAACCCTTGAAGAGCAGCATATTTTAGGCCGCGTCATCTTCAGAGGCTCTCTTTTCACCAAACCATTAGGCGCGGTATCATGATCAAAAAATCAATGACCATCCGAGGACACCGCACCTCTATTTCACTGGAAGCCCCTTTTTGGGCATATCTTCAGACCATTGCCGCATCGCGCGGCCTTGCGGTCAGCGCTTTGGTGGCTGAAATTGATGACCAGCGATCAGAATTGCTGATGGCGGGTAAAGATACCGGCGGGCTTTCAAGCATGATCAGGGTTTATCTTCTAGAAAAAGCCTTAAAAAATGATGCCTGAAAAATGACCCCTAAAAAATGACACCGCATGAACTGGTAAAACAAGACAGATTTTAGTCGCTCCGACCAAGATATCGCCATCAATTAATTTTAGGCTAATTCCATATTTTGAGTTAATCTAACCCGAAATGATGACCTGAAATTCAGGTTATCATGGTTAAATCAGTGATGATGGAGGCGGTTATGCGTCTTGGCATTTTACAAGCAGGCGAAAACAGCAAAAACATGCCCGCAGGCACGCCGGCATATCCTGAATTATTCACCGGTCTTTTTGATCGTGCCGGCGCAGGTTTTGACATCACATTCGTCCAAGTACGATTGGGCGAATTTCCATCTTCTGTTGATGATTATGATGCTTATTTGGTTACAGGCAGCGCCGCTGGCGTTTATGATGATCTGGATTGGATTGCCCCATTGGAAGATTTCATCCGCCAAGCATACAGCGCAGGTAAGCCGCTGGCGGGCATTTGTTTCGGCCATCAGGTGATCGCCAATGCCCTGGGCGGTAAGGCTGAAAAATCAGACAAAGGCTGGGGTTGCGGGGTTCGCACATTGCCTGTCTTGGAACAAGGGTCGGTCTTTGCTGATGGCGTGGAAGAGTCAACCCTGCTTTACATGCACCAAGACCAAGTCACACAAGCCCCGCCAGAAGCTACCGTGTTAATTGGTGATGCATTTTGCCCTGTCGCCAGTTTTGCCATTGGCGATCAAGTTTTATGTTTCCAAGGCCATCCTGAGTTCACCCCTCAAGTCATTGCTGGGATCACGGATCTACGCCAAGATGATATTGGCCATGAGCGCGCCGCCCGCTGCCATGAAAGCCTGTCCACACCCCATGAAGGTGATGACATCGGCAAAAGGCTTACCGCTTTCTTTAACAACGCCACGCAACAAACTGCACAAGCCGTTTAGGGTCTTTTCATGCGTTATATTTTAGGTCTGGATACAGGCGGAACCTTCACTGATGCCGCCATTATTAATGCTGACAGCGGGGCATTGATGGCGAAAGCCAAATCCCCCACCACACGGCATGATCTTTCGATTGGCTTAGGCCATGCCATCAATCAGGTGGTGGATAGCCTGCCTGAAGATGAACGAAAAGGCATCGCAAGGGTCAGCCTTTCAACCACTCTTGCCACCAATGCAGTTGTCGAAGGCATGGGTGGGCGTGTTGGTTTGATTATGATCGGGTTTGAACCATCTGCGCTGGAACGCAATAATCTGGGCCAAGTGATTAATGAAGACCCTGTGATCTTTGTTGCTGGCGGACATAAATCAGATGCCAAGCCGCAAGCCGAGCTTGATTTCTCTGCCCTTGATGACTTTATTGAAACGCATCGTGACGATATCAGCGCGGTGGCCATCGCCGGGCATTTTGCGGTCCGCAACCCAGAACATGAACTGGCGGCACGCGATTATCTTCGGCAAAAGACGGATTGGCCTGTGACCTGCAGCCATGAATTATCATCCGCATTGGGTGGGCCTAAACGCGCGCTAACCGCCCTTCTTAATGCCCGATTGATCAATCTTCTGGACCGCCAGATCACCGCCACAGCAAACATCATTAAAGAGGCCAATCTTGATGCTGATCTGATGGTGGTTAAAGGTGATGGCTCATTGGTCAGTGCTGATTTTGCCCGCTTGCGCCCGGTTGAAACCATTCTGTCAGGCCCTGCCGCCAGCCTTTCTGGCGCAGCGCATTTGGTGGGGGAACAAAACGCCCTTGTGGCTGATATTGGCGGCACCACGACTGATATTGCCGTTTTGGAAAGCGGTTACCCCCGCTTGTCTGAACATGGCGCCACCATCGGCGGCTGGTCCACCATGGTGGAAGCGGCCGATATCCGCACTGGTGGCCTTGGCGGTGATAGTGAAGTCAGGCTTGTTGATCGCGGGATGATTGGCGGCGTCCGTTTAGGCCCACGCCGCGTTATCCCTGTTTCTGTGTTGGCGGCAACCCATCCAGAAATTGAAACTTGGCTTGATACCCAATTGCTCAACCCTGTGGCCAGTGACACAGATGCCCGTTTCGTCCTGCCATTATTTGAAGGTGAACCACCAACATGGCTGACCCGTTCCGAAACCCGCATGGCCATAACCTGCCGCGATCAAGGGTTAAAACCTATTTCAGAATTGGCCGAAACACGTCTGGCGTTAGGCGCAATTGACCGTTTGGTCAGCCGCGGTCTGATCGCTATTTGCGCCTTTACCCCAACAGATGCCGCACTGATTACAGGGGCTTTTACAGGCTATGATCAAAGCATTGCCTTGAAAGCAGCTGAATTGATGGCGCGGCAACGGAGTGGCGCAGGCACACCGCAAGCCGCCAATGCTGAACATTTTGCCAAGATGGTGCTGGAACGCCTTACCGTTCAATCATCCCTTGCCTTGCTCGATAGTGCTTTTGCCCATCAAGGCAAAGGTGAGAATGCCGCCAGCAAGAACGCCATTTTGGAATCGCTGATTATCGAGGCTAGCCACAATGCTCATAACGCGGACCATAATAATAATGGCCAAACCGTCAATGGCCAAGATGCCCATCAGACCGATGCTTTGGTCAGCACGTCCATTCGCCTGAATTACCCGCTGGTGGCGCTAGGGGCATCAGCCCATTGCCATTACCCAACAATCGCCAAAGCCATGGGGGCCAATTTGATTGTCCCTGAAGATGCTGATGTTGCGGGCGCGGTTGGGGCGGCGGCAGGCTCAATCCGTCAGCGATCCAGCATCACCGTGACCATGCCAAGTGATGGCATCTACCGAGTTCATTTGCTGTCAGGCCCGATGGATTTTAATTCGATGGATGCGGCCCTCAACCATGCCGAAGAATGCGCCAAGGATGACGCCAAACAAAAAGCTGAAACCGCTGGCGCCAATGGCATTGTTGTGTCATCTGATCGCAAGGTAAAGATTGTGCAATTAAGCCCTGATAAAACCTTGTTCATTGAGGCAACGATCTCGGGCCTTGCCACAGGCACCCAGCGATAGGCTGAAAAGAATACAATTAAATCAATGGATAAAGCAGAATGCGATGGTGGGCCTGGAGGGACTTGAACCCCCAACAACACCGTTATGAGCGGTGCGTTCTAACCAATTGAACTACAGGCCCTATCGCAAGACGGAAGATTATCCTTCCAAGAAACTCCGCAATTTACGTGACCGTGAAGGATGCTTCAACTTCCGCAGTGCTTTGGCTTCAATCTGTCTGATACGTTCACGCGTAACACTAAACTGCTGACCAACTTCTTCAAGCGTGTGGTCTGTATTCATTCCAATGCCAAAACGCATCCGCAAGACACGTTCTTCACGGGCGGTTAAACTGGCCAAAACCCGTGTTGTTGTTTCACGCAGATTAGAATGGATCGCCGCATCCAGCGGCTGAACCGCGTTCTTATCTTCGATGAAATCACCAAGATGGCTATCTTCCTCATCCCCAACAGGGGTTTCAAGGCTGATCGGTTCTTTTGCGATTTTCAAGACTTTACGGACTTTATCGATAGGCATCGACAGTTTTTCCGCCAATTCTTCAGGCGTAGGCTCACGGCCAATTTCATGCAGCATATGGCGTGAAGTACGGGTCAATTTATTGATTGTTTCAATCATATGCACAGGGATACGGATGGTGCGCGCCTGATCAGCAATTGATCGGGTGATCGCCTGCCTTATCCACCATGTCGCATAGGTTGAAAATTTATACCCCCGGCGATATTCAAATTTATCAACCGCTTTCATCAAGCCGATATTGCCTTCTTGAATCAGATCAAGGAATTGCAAGCCACGGTTGGTGTATTTCTTGGCAATTGAGATCACCAGACGCAAATTGGCTTCGACCATTTCTTTTTTGGCACGCGCTGCTTCACGTTCGCCGCGCTGAACCACCTGAACCAATTCTTTAAATTCAGGCACGGTCATGCCAATTTCCGTCATCATCTGGGCGATATCTTTACGGATTTCTGTGACCTCTTTTTCATATTTGGTCATCAGTTTTTCCCAAGCCTTGGTATTGGCATCTTCGCCCGGCCATTGGCTCAGCAATTCAGACCCTGCCCAATGCTGCAAGAATTGTGGACGTTTAATCCCTGACTTTTCAGCCAAACGCAGCAACTGACCTTCGAGTGAAGACAAATGACGGTTGAGGGTGAACAATTCATCCAATAAGGCTTCAATCCGATTGGTGTTCAGAATAATGCCGTCCATTTGCTCAATCAGCAAAATCCGCAATTCTTGATAACGAGTTTCAGTTTTAACCGAAGGCTGACTGCCACGCTTGATCGTGACAATGCGGCGGTCGCGCAATGTTGCCAACTCTTTGTACGTAACCGCCACTTGATCAACCAAGGCCACGACATCATCCCGCACGGAATCTTCCATAGCGGCAAGCGAAAGGCTCATCTCATCAGCTTCGCCTTTATCGCCATCTGCTTCTGCGTTTTCTTCAGTGTCTTCAGAAGTTTCCACTTCCTCGTCGTCTTCGTCATCGTCTTCGTCAGTGGCATTTTCCAAAACATCACCTGACCCCATTTCATCAGGCAAACCTGGGTCGTTATTCAGGCTGGGATCAGCATTGGCACGGTTATACGTGGTGTCCAGATCAATCAGATCACGCAGGAGAACTTCCCCTGTATCCAGCATATCGCGCCAATATAAAAGCGCACGGATGGTCAGCGGCGATTCGCAAATGCCTCCCAAAAGCAATTCACGCCCGGCCTCAATCCGCTTGGCAATGGCAATCTCACCTTCACGGGTAAGCAATTCAACACTGCCCATTTCACGCAGATACATCCGCACAGGATCATCAGACCCCCGGGCTTCATCAGAAAGATTACCAGATGATTTCTCATTGCTGGCTTCATCTTCTTCTGAATCATCAGCATCGGCATGATCAACCACATTAACACCGAGACTATTGAGTTCGGCCATCACATCTTCGATCTGCTCAGAGGTCAATTCACCTTGAGGCAGGGCTTTGTTCAATTCATCATGGGTGACAAACCCGCGCTCTTTGCCTGTCCGCAACAGCGCTTTAATGGCTTCGGAATTGACATCAACAACCGCGGTTTCAGGCGCGCCACTATCATTAGCCGCGTCCATAGCGTCGTTGTTATCAACATCTTTCTTTTGTGATTTAGGAGCCATAATTAACCTGTCATATCTGGTTGAGACCGTCTCATGGGTGATCGGCTTGTTTTCGATTTAGGCTTTGCCGCCTCTAATCTAATCACTTCCGATAATCGCGTTCTGGCCTCATCGATATTGAGGGATGAGGGGTCAAAACGAATTCGGCTTTCCATCCCCTTTAATAAAGCTGAGCCCGTTATTCCTGTATATCCATATTCATTTAAATGATGGCGAAGACCATCATCGTCAAGGTCTGAGTGACTTGATATTACATTTATAACAGTTTGTCTCAGTTTTTCCATCTTTTCGTCTTGAAATTGCAAAACACTGAGTTGCTCGTAAAAATCGTCCATCAATTGGGGGTGTTCTAGGATCAATGCCAAGATAAGCCGTTGCCGTGACCCTGCCATAGGACTGGGGCGATTAGAGCGTTTATAACGAATCGCAAGATTACCCTGACCAAGGTCGCGCACCATTTGGCGCATAGCATTGATCCGGCGTTCAACTTCATCGCCAATGGATGCCCGCATCTGGCCATTGCTAATCTCACGGACATAACCACGTATATCCTGCCAGAACGCCGCCCTTTGATCGGGCTCATCCAGATTATATTGTTCTGCCGTACCTTCCCATAACCCATCCATCCAAGAAATCGTCTCACGTAGCAATTGCGCAAAAGCATCACGGCCTTGAGTTTTGATCAAATCATCAGGATCAACCCCCACAGGCAATAGTGCCAATCGCAAGGTCTTACCCGGCTCCAACAGTGGCAAGGACCTGATCAAGGCTTTTAAAGCCGCTGCTTTACCCGCGCGGTCACCGTCAAAACAAAGGATCGGTTGATCATCTATTCGCCAGAGCAATTTGATTTGTTCTTCTGTTAGCGCCGTACCAAGTGGGGCAACCGCTGCTGCTGTTCCTGATTGATGGATGGCGATCACATCCATATAGCCTTCGGCGACAACCAAGGGCAGGCCTTGGCGCACCGCTACCCGTGCCAGCGCCATACCATAAAGCGTATGCTTTTTTTGGAAGGTCGGGCTTTCAGCAGAATTGAGATATTTGGGTTGCTGATCATCATCCAGCGCCCGCGCACCAAAGGCAATCACCTGCCCGCGATTATCCGTGATCGGAAACATCAGGCGATGACGGAACATTTGATACCGGCTTTGGTCACGGTCAGAAATACGCACCAACCCTGTTTCGATAATCTCATCGGGTTGATGGCCAAATTTCATCAAGGTTTCTTGCAAACCAGACCGCGGCGCAAACCCCAAGCGAAAGGTTTCAATCGCGCTTTGATCAATGCCGCGTTTTTTCAGGTAAGCCAAAGCAGGGTTATTCCCCTCCATCAACGCCGATTGATATTGCCGCGCGGCTTCATCCATGATCACCAGAGATTTGTTGCGTTTTGCCGCAACTTCAGGGTCTTGAGGCTTTGATTGTGGGACGTCCATGCCAGCAGCATCGGCCAATTGGCGCACCGCATCCATAAAGCCCAGCCCTTCTTTTTCCCTCAAAAAAGAAATGGCGTCACCGCTGACACCGCAACCAAAACAATGGTAATAGCCATCGCCATCACGGACGTGGAAGGATGGGGTTTTTTCACCATGAAAAGGGCAAAGCCCGGTATGCCGATCGCCTTTTTTCGTCAATTTTACATGGCGGCCGATCACCTGCGAAAGGCTGGTGCGACGGCGCAATTCATCCATGAAATGTGACGGTAAGGACATTTCAACTCCGATTAAAAGTCATGATGTGATTATGGCATGACCAAGCCCACGGGCAAGCCCCCGATTAAAGCATATACCGATGGCACTGTATAATCATGATGTCAGGTATTCATGCACTATCGTGGAAGTGGCTTTTATAAAGGCTTATTGCCCAAGCAAGCGTGCCTTAATAGCACCGCTGGCCGCACCAAAATCCATTTGCCCTGCAAAGTTTTCTTTCAGATGCCCCATGACCTTGCCCATATCTTTGATCGATTCGGCACCAGTGGCCCCAATAGCGGCTGAAATGGCATCGGCAACCGCCGCATCATCCATTTGTTCCGGCAAGAATGTTTTGATGATTTCAATTTCATCATCTTCAGATTGCGCCAATTCTTCACGGCCACCTTCACGGTACATTTTGGCTGATTCTTGGCGTTGCTTAATCATGGTCTGAAGCATCGACAGAATTTCATCATCGCTGATCCCGTCCGTATTTCCCTTGCTTCTAGCGGCAATATCTTTGTCTTTAAGCGCCGCTGAAATCAGACGAAGGGTGCTGACTTCTTTAGCTTGTCCAGCCTTTAAGGCTGTCTTCAAAGAAGATTGAATTGTATCACGCATCTGATTCCCTCATGGTTAAACTTGGGGTTAACTTTGGGTTTAAACCGCCATGTAACTCAATGGCCTATTCAAAAGTACAGCCCTTTTAAACGAAGGCGTTATGAACATCAAGAAAAGAACAAAAGGTAAGGGATTGCTGACATTAAATCAGCAAATTGCTATTTTTGAAACTACAAGATGATGTTTTTCAACAATTGCCGGACGGTATATCTTGACGTGAGCCAAGTGATCGCATAGAAGATCAAAAATCTTAAGGGGCTATTAGCTTTGGAACGGATGTCACAGACTTTACTTGATCGTATCGCAACAACCAACCAAACCCCAACAGCATTATTGATTCTTGAAGACGGCACAATTTTTGAAGGCACTGGTTTCGGTGCGGAATCAATTCGCGTGGGTGAAGTTTGTTTTAACACGTCGATGACTGGCTATCAGGAGATCATGACCGATCCCTCATACGCCGGCCAGATCATCACTTTTACATTCCCGCATATCGGCAATACAGGCACAAACGCGCTTGATATTGAAACCGAGGTACCAGCGGCATTAGGGATGGTCACAAGGCTAAACCCCACTGACCCTTCCAATTACCGCGCCCTTGACCATTTGTCGTCTTGGCTTGCCCATCATGACCTGCCTGGGATTGGCAATATTGATACCCGCGCCCTGACCCACCACATCCGTGAAAACGGCGCGCCCAAAGGTGTGATTGCGGTCAATATGAAAGGTGAGTTTGATCGCGATGCGCTGATCAAAATGGCGCAAGACTGGCCAGGGCTTGCAGGGATGGATTTAGCCAAATCAGTGACCCGCGCTCAACAAGAAGGCTGGCAACAAGGGCTCTGGACAATGGCCAGAGAAGCCTATGATGACAACACCTC
>WTHX01000039.1:0-7586 GCA_011522975.1 Alphaproteobacteria bacterium
AATCATGCGTATGCAAAAAACCTTAAGTGGCATAAAAGATGAAAAAACACCCATTTGGTTTATGCGCCAAGCAGGACGATATTTACCTGAATATCGGGCGTTAAGATCGTCTGAACCTGATTTTATTTCATATTGTTTGAATAGCCCAAAAGCCGCTGAAGCCACATTGCAACCAATCGATCGGTTTGATCTCGATGCTGCGATAATATTTTCCGATATCCTTATGATCCCATGGGCGATGGGGACGGGTGTTCATTTTGTCACCGGTGAAGGGCCTAAATTATCTCCATTACAAAAACCTCAAGATATCGATGACTTAAAAAGCCATGATTTGCTTGAAAAATTAGAACCCGTAGCAGAGGCTTTACGTCTGACACGTTCAGGTTTGGCGGATGAAAAAAGTCTGATCGGGTTTTGTGGCGCACCATGGACGGTGGCGACATATATGATTGAAGGCGGATCGAGTCGTGATTTTAAAAAATCGCGGCAATGGTTATGGCAAGACCCTGATGCGATGGATCACTTGCTCAACAGAATTGCTGATGAAAGCATCAACCTTCTGGAAATGAAAGTCAAAGCAGGTGCTGATGTTTTGATGGTGTTTGACAGTTGGGCCAGTGCTGTGCCGTCTCAATTTCAAGACCGGATTGTAACTGGGCCGATGCGGCGGATCACCGATGGTCTTAAAGCCCGCGGCATCAATGCGCCTGTTATTGGCTTCCCAAAGGCTATTGGCGAAAATATTATCGCCTATGCTGAAAACGCTGGCATTAATGGGATTGGCCTTGATCATGGGGTCGATATGCGTTGGATTGATGCCAATTTGCCTAAAAACCTTGCTGTTCAAGGCAATTTAGACCCCGTATCAGTGATTGCTGGCGGCAAAGAAATGTTCAAAGCGGCTGATGCGATCATGGAAGCGTGTTCGACACGGCCGCATATCTTTAATCTTGGTCATGGGTTTAATCCAGACACGCCGCCAGAACATGTTGCGGCATTAACCCATCATATTCGTGGGATGGAATGATGTATTTGTGGATCAAAGCGTTTCATTTAATTGCTGCTATTTCATGGATGGTGGGGCTTTTGTATTTGCCCCGGCTTTATGTCTATCACGCCATGGTTGAGCCGGGGTCAGCCCGGGCTGAAACTTTTGCCTTGATGGAACGCCGGTTGTTAAAAGCGATTATGACGCCGGCCATGATTGTTACTTTTATTTTGGGGTTTTGGATGATTGTTCTGAATCCTGGTCTTTTTGAAGAATGGTGGTTTATCGCCAAATTTGTCATGGTCTTTATTATGGCTGTGGTCCATGGCAAATTATCAAAAATGCGCCGCGGGCTTGAAGATGGCTCTGATGTGCGGTCCGATAAATATTACAGGGTTTGGAATGAAGTCCCGACAGTATTATTGATCGGTATTGTTATTATGGTGATTGTTCAGCCATTTTAATCCAAGTGGCTGAAATTGGTTTCAACTGAAAAAACCGATCTAAACCGCCTTGGGATTGACAATTTCGCCAAAAACATATTATCTATATCTTAATAAGAGTGCTGTTCTGCACCATCTCCCCCCTTTCAATACATAATATCAATTGGCGGTTGCCATGAATTTGCAAGACCTTAAGAAAAAATCACCCGCAGACCTTCTGTCTTACGCAGAAGAACTGGAGATCGAAAACGCATCCACCTTGCGCAAGCAAGATATGATGTTCGCCATCCTCAAGCAATTGGCTGATGATGATGTGGCGATCTATGGCAGCGGTGTTTTAGAAGTTTTATCCGATGGTTTTGGTTTCTTACGGTCACCTGAATCAAATTACTTGCCAGGTCCCGATGATATTTATGTATCACCCAGTCAAATCCGTCGGTTCAGCCTAAGAACAGGGGATACAGTTGATGGTGAGATTCGCGCGCCCAAGGAAGGCGAGCGGTATTTTGCCCTTTTGAAAGTTGAACAGGTCAATTTTGAAGATCCACAAGCGGTCCGCCAGCGGATCAATTTTGATAACCTGACTCCGCTTTATCCAGAAGAAAAACTTACCTTAGAATTGCCCTATAACCCCGATAATAAAGACAACACGCCACGGGTTATTGATTTGGTCGCGCCGATGGGCAAAGGCCAGCGTGGGTTGATCGTTGCGCCGCCGCGCACCGGTAAAACCATGATGTTGCAATCCATTGCCCATGCAATTTCAGAAAACCACCCTGAAGTTTATCTGATTGTTTTGCTGATTGATGAACGTCCTGAAGAAGTTACCGATATGCAGCGGTCCGTGAATGGTGAAGTGATCTCATCAACATTTGATGAACCTGCTGTTCGCCATGTTCAGGTCACCGATATGGTGATTGAAAAAGCCAAGCGTCTTGTTGAACATAAGCGTGATGTGGTTATTTTGCTGGATAGTATCACACGTCTGGCACGGGCTTATAATACGGTTGTGCCTTCATCGGGTAAGGTTTTAACAGGCGGTGTTGATGCCAACGCCCTGCAGCGTCCTAAGCGGTTCTTTGGCGCGGCCCGTAATATCGAAGAAGGCGGGTCTTTGACCATTATCGCCACAGCGTTGATTGAAACCGGGTCACGGATGGATGAAGTGATCTTTGAAGAATTTAAAGGCACCGGCAACTCAGAAGTCGTGTTGGATCGCAAATTGTCCGATAAGCGCACCTTCCCTGCGATTGATATCACCCGTTCAGGCACACGCAAAGAAGAATTGCTGGTCGATAAAGATACACTGGCCAAAATGTGGGTGTTGCGCCGTATTCTGATGCAGATGGGCCCTGTCGATGCCATGGAATTCTTGGTCGATAAATTGAAACAGTCTAAAGACAATCAAGACTTCTTCACGGCAATGAACTCATAATCCCAATAAAATCAATGGGTTAATTAAAATATTGACGTTCGTGTTCAATCAGAGCGGCTTTGATGGCAAGGTTGCGATGATCTTGCGGTGAAAGCGTGCGGATCGCCCCATAATTCCCCAAACTGCCATCAAATCGGGTGACGCGATGGCATGGGATAATCAATGGTATTGGGTTTCTGGCACAGGCTGACCCCGCGGCACGAGAGGCTTTTGGCGCTCCCGCCATTTTTGCAAATTCCTGATAGGTGACAGTCTTGCCATAGTTGATCCCTCGCATGACGTGGAGCCATGTTTTGAGCGCAGGGCTGGCTTCAGGTTCGAGCGGAACATCAAAGATTTTCTGTCGCCCTGAACAGTAATTGTTAATTTGTTTCCATGTTTCACGTGAAACATCATCGGCTTGCCTGTCATCATCAATGCCGTTCAGCGCCCAGTCCAAATGGGTGACGCCTTGGCCATTACTGTGGACAGTTAACCATCCAAAAGGGGTTTGGTGAGTTTCTTGATACATCGGTTCATCCTTTTGTCTTTGCCATTGACCGCTTGTTAAGGCTTGTCCTCAATGGTGATGCGGTTTATCACTGCATCTGTTCATCATATCCCTAGACAGATAAAAGGGGTAACCTGATGATTAATGATAACCACGATTCTTAGGTTCAGCAAGTGACTAGTCGCAGCGATACGATTTTTGCCCTCGCCACGCCGCCTGGCAAATCAGCGGTTCAGATTATCCGCATATCTGGCCCGGGATCAGCGCGCGCGTTGCGGGCGTTAACTGGCTATGTGCCTGCCCCTAGATATGCCCATTACGCGTCGATACAATCCCCGTCTGGGGAATTGATTGATCAAGCGCTAGTGCTGTTTTTCAAAGGCCCCGCCAGCGCGACAGGGGAAGATACAGCGGAAATCCACCTCCACGGCTCACCTGTTTTGGGGCGGATGGTGATGGAAATGCTTGATGAGATGCAACATTTTCGTCTGGCTGACCCTGGTGAATTCACCCGCCGGTCTTTTTTCAACGGGAAACTCAACCTTGATCAGGCTGAAGGGATTGCCGATATCATTGATGCCAATACCGTTAGCCAGCATCAGCAAGCCATCAAGCAATTGGATGGGGCGTTAAGCCTGAAAACGGATGGTTGGCGGCAATCCATGATTAGCATCGCTGCTGAATTGGCCGCATTGATTGATTTTGCTGATGAAGACTTGCCTGAAGATGTGGCGCAAAAAATGGCGGATCAATTGCAGGCTTTGATCGGTGATCTAGAATTAGCCCTAACTAAAGGCCAACAGGGGATGATCCGCCGTGATGGGATTAAAATTGCCTTGGTGGGCAAACCCAATGCCGGCAAATCAACATTATTGAACCATTTGATTGGCGATGATAGGGCGATTGTCTCGCCTGAAGCAGGCACAACTCGTGACCTCGTTGAAGTGGCGATGGATATCAACGGTGTTTATGTGACTTTGACTGATACGGCAGGCCTGCGCCAAGATGCTGGTCTTGTTGAGAGCGAAGGGGTGCGCCGCGCCATTAAAGCCGCCAAAGAAGCCCAATTGGTCTTATTGTTGGTGGATGCCAATGACCACGGTCCGTTTGCGACATATCAAGCCTTATTGGCAGAAATTGATGTTCCAACCGATGCAAATAATCAGCGTGTTATTCCGCTGCTCAGCAAATCAGATTTGATCAAAACCCAAGGGTTATTGCCCGAATGGCCCATGATTTCTGTCAAAGATGGGCAGGGTCTGGCGGCATTGGATCAATTGATCAATGAGCAGATCGAAGCGATTTTGCCCGAAGGCGAAGCTCCTGTCCTGACTCGCCAGCGTCATATGAATCACGTCAAAGATGCGCTGGGTTATTTGCAAGACGCTTGCCGACATAATCCGCAAGAAAGCCCAGAATTAATGGCGGAGGATTTGCGGCTGGCTGTTTCTGCTTTGGGGCGGATTAGCGGCCATGTTGATGTTGAAGATTTGCTTGATCATATTTTCTCAAGTTTTTGCATCGGCAAATAACCTTTAATCATTTTAACATTTGAAATATTGATGCGGTTGAATTGACGCTGGCTGGTCATCAGCGTATGGTGCAGTGACTTTAAGCCAATAGCGATTAATCCAATGAGCACAACAAAATATGACATTTTGGTGGTGGGTGGTGGCCATGCTGGCGTGGAAGCCGCAGCAGCGGCGGCTCGCATGGGGGCGAAAACAGCCCTGATCACTATGTCGAAAGCCACGATCGGTGAAATGTCTTGTAATCCTGCTATTGGTGGCTTGGGCAAAGGGCATTTGGTGCGCGAAATTGATGCTATGGATGGTTTGATGGGGCGGGCCATTGACCGTTCAGGTATTCAGTTCCGCATGCTTAATAAATCGCGTGGTCCTGCGGTTCAAGGCCCAAGGGCGCAAGCCGACCGGAAACTTTACCGTGAGGCAATCCAGCGGTTTTTAGCCGAAACCGATCACCTTGATATTATTGAAGCGGCGGTTGGCGATATCGAAGTCACCGATGGCCGTCTTTCAGGTCTTATCACCGAAGATGGTCAGATTTTCCATGCGCCTTGTGCTGTGCTGACAACAGGCACATTTTTGGGTGGGATCATCCATTTGGGCGCAGAACGCAACCAAGCCGGCCGTTTTGGTGAAGCGCCATCCAATATGTTGGCCAAACGTCTACGTAACCCTGCTTTGGCCCTGCCCATGGCCCGATTAAAGACAGGAACGCCGGCAAGGCTGGATGGCCGGACGATTGATTGGGAACAGTTGGATATGCAGCCGGCCGATAACCCGCCAGTGCCGTTTTCAACTTTGACTGATCAGATCACCGTGCCACAAATCGAATGCGGTATTACCCGTACCACGGCTGAAACCCATCAGATTATTGCTGATTCTATTCATCTATCAGCGGTTTATTCAGGTCAAATCGAAGGTACAGGGCCGCGATATTGCCCATCTATTGAAGATAAAGTTGTCCGATTTGCTGATCGGCAATCGCATCAGGTGTTTTTAGAACCTGAAGGGCTTGATGACCCCACAGTTTATCCCAATGGCATTTCCACCAGTCTGCCGCGTGATGTTCAGGATGCTATGATCAAAACCATCCCTGGGTTGGAACATGCCGCCATCTTCCGTTATGGCTATGCCATTGAATATGATTGCATTGACCCAAGGGCATTGACCCGCCAATTGGAATTAAAAGCCATTCCAGGATTATTCTTGGCCGGTCAGATCAATGGCACCACAGGTTATGAAGAAGCTGCTGCTCAAGGTCTGATGGCAGGGGCAAATGCTGCCCTCAAAGCCTCAGGACAGGATGAGCCGTTTATTCTGGACCGGGCAGATGCTTATACAGGTGTGATGATTGATGATTTGATCACCCGTGGCGCGCCAGAACCCTACCGGATGTTTACCTCAAGGGCAGAATATCGGCTGTTATTGCGGGCGGATAACGCCGACCAACGTTTAACCGAAAAAGCCATGGCGATTGGCTTGATCGGGGAAGCGCGCCGTCAGCATTGGGTGGAAAAGAAGCAAGCGCTTAAAGATGGGCGGCAAATGTTGGAAGATTTAACGGCAAAACCCCATCAATTGACAGCGCACGATTTGCCTGTAACCCGCGATGGCCGGCGTCAGAGCGCGTCTGATATGTTGGCGCGGGATGGCATTGATATGGCGCGGTTAATGCCACTTTGGCCTGAACTTGACCAAATCCCAATGATGATCAGATCGCAATTGGAAGTCGATTGCCGGTATCGCGGCTATGTTCAGCGTCAACAGGCGGATATTGATGTGTTGCGCCGTGATGACGCGCTGATGATCCCTAGTGATACTGATTATGCTGAAATCGGCGGGTTATCGGCAGAAAGCATTGATATTTTATCGCGCAATAAGCCTGAAACTATTGGCCAAGCCACGCGTCTGCCCGGGTTAACGCCAGCAGCGGTGGTTGCTGTCATCCGATATTTGCGGCGGGCAGCGTAATATGGATCAAAGACCTTTTGACGCTGAAAGTGTGTATCAGCAGTTGGATGTTTCACGTGAAACATTTGAACGGCTGGAAGAATACGTCGCTATCCTGAATAAATGGCAAAAATCTATCAATCTTGTCAGCAACAACACGCTACCTGAGGTATGGCAGCGGCATATTCTGGATTCGGCACAAATCTTCCCTTTTACAGGCGATGCAGATACCCAAATTATGGATATTGGCTCAGGGGCAGGCTTGCCAGGGCTTATTCTGGCGATCATGCGGCATGGCCAATGGGGGGATCAGGCCGCACCCGTGACAATGGTCGAATCAGATGAACGGAAATGTGCCTTTTTGGGGGTCGCCGCCCAAAAAACAGGGGTGAAAATTAAAATCAAGAACACACGCCTTGAATCTCTGCCGCCTTTATATCCTAATGTCATTACCGCCCGCGCCTTGGCCACAGTAGAAACTCTGCTAGATTGGACAAAACCACAACATCATTCAGGGCTGAAATGCGTCTTTTTAAAGGGCGCAAATGTGGAAGAAGAATTGACCTGCCTTCAAGAAACGCCCAATATCAAGATTGATAAAAAGCAAAGCCTGACCAGTTCTGATGGTGTTATTCTATGCCTTTCGGGTTTTGCCGATTAATTTAAACACAATGTTTAATACAATGTTTTAATACAATATTTTCAGGGATTTAACATATTATGACCGCACGAATTATCGCTGTCACCAATCAAA
>WTHX01000039.1:7686-9740 GCA_011522975.1 Alphaproteobacteria bacterium
TTTTCAGGGATTTAACATATTATGACCGCACGAATTATCGCTGTCACCAATCAAAAAGGTGGGGTTGGAAAAACCACCACAACCGTTAATTTGGCTACCGCATTGGCGGCATCTAAGCGCCGGGTTTTGGTGATAGATGCTGACCCGCAAGGCAATGCCAGCACAGGTTTTGGTTTAGACCCTGATGACCGACAGCATGATCTCTATCAATTGATGAGCGGTGCGATCACCATCGATGCGGCTATTCACCCGACTTTGGTCAAAGGATTGATGGTGATTCCTTCCACAGGCGATTTATCCGCAATTGAAATTGAACTGTCGGATTATGAAGACCGTGAATATCGCCTGAAAGCCATTATCGATGAAGTGATCGAAGATTATGATTATGTTTTTATCGATTGCCCGCCGTCTTTGGGGCTTTTGACCGTCAATGCCCTGTCGGCGGCTGATGCTGCTCTGGTGCCGTTGCAATGTGAATATTACGCTTTGGAAGGGCTGTCTCAATTGATGAAAACAATTGAAGCGGTGCGTAACGGGCTCAACCCTGATCTTGTCCTGCAAGGCGTTGTTTTGACCATGTATGACCGGCGCAACCGTTTGTCTGATCTGGTGGCCAATGATGTGCGTCAGCATTTGGGCCAATTGGTCTATACAACAATTATCCCCAGAAATGTGCGGGTTTCAGAAGCCCCATCCTATGGCAAACCTGTTTTGCTTTATGATCTCGATTGTCCGGGATCAAAAGCCTATATCGCCTTGGCTGGCGAAGTTATTAAACAAGAAGGACAAGCCGCATGACCAAAAAGACCCCTACAAAAACAACAAAGGCGAAATTATCGCCATTATCCGAAACAAAATCAGCCTCAAAGCCTGCCACAAAAGGCTTGGGTAAGGGTCTATCGGCGTTATTAGGGGATAAAGCCGCGATTAATGCGGTTGGGGGGTCTGATTTATCGCAACCAAATCGAGGCCAAGCCAATCAAGGTCAGGCAGCAACACCCGCGCTGTCCGTAACCGATCCATCACAGCCGTCAGGGGCGCAAAACCTGCCGATTGAGCAAATTTCAAGTGGTCTTTATCAGCCGCGTGATGTTTTTGACGAAGATGCGCTTAATGACCTGGCTGAAAGCATCAAAAATCACGGTATTGTTCAGCCTTTATTGGTGCGACCAAAGGGCAAAGGGTATGAGTTAATCGCAGGGGAACGTCGGTGGCGGGCGGCACAAAAAGCAGGACTGCATAGCGTGCCATGTGTGATTCGTGACGCTGATGATCAAATGGCAGCAGAAATTGCCATGATTGAAAACATACAACGCCGTGACCTGAGCGTGATCGAAGAAGCCGAAGGGTATCGACGGTTGATTGAAGAATTTTCCTATACCCAAGATGCATTGGCAAAAGTGATCGGCAAATCACGCAGTCACCTGGCCAATACCATGCGGTTGCTGCAATTGCCTGATGATGTGCGTCAGCATCTAAAATCAGGCATGTTGACCCCTGGTCAAACCCGTCCGCTTGTTGGCCGTGATGATGCCGCTAATCTGGCCAGCCAGATTTTGAGCAAAGGGTTAAGCGCAAGGCAGGTTGAAAAACTGGTGGCCGCTCAAGATCGCCCGCCAAAAGAACAACCGGTTAAAGATGCCAATCTGATTGCCCTTGAAGAAGAACTGGCCTCGACGACTGGGCTGGATGTGACGGTTACCAGTAAAAATCAAGGTGGGGTCATCAGCATTAAATATGACGACCTTGACCAGTTTGATGCCATCATCAAAAAGTTAAATTCATAATAATATCAATGACTTAAACTGTTACCGTTTGACAGCAATAGCCAAGGCCGTCAAGGCTTGAGCGGCGGCGGTTTGGGATGAAATGCCGTGGCGTGACTGTTGTTCGGCTTCGATCAAACGATTGATTGCCCGTCTGCATCGTGGGGCTGACCAATGCTGAAGATGGCTTTCAACCATGCGTTTTTCATTGAAAAAAACAGGCGGTCTGACGCTGTTCATGGCTTGATCACGGGGCAATCCTGTTTCCATGGCAGCAGAAATGCGAAA
>WTHX01000066.1 GCA_011522975.1 Alphaproteobacteria bacterium
CTCGGAGATGTGTATAAGAGACAGGTGTTTGTTGTGGCGTATGTATAGACTTTTTCAGCCATTTTAAATAATTGTTCATTCTTGCTTTCAAGCTTATTCATAACGTCCGAATAGCTGGCTTCTTCAAAGGCAAAAGATGATTGAACGTTAAGGAACAGTGACGCACTGATCACCATCATAATCTTGATAATATTTTTCATAATTTATCCTGTATCAAACGTCACAAATGCTGGATGAGCATTCAATGTTGCTGTGTCTTAACATTGAATTTCTTAAAAAGAAATCCTCAAAAAGATGACAAAACTAGGCCATGGGAATTATCCAGCCTAATCCCCCAATCATCCGCCGCTGGCAATCCACCAGCGGTTGCCGCAAGGGTCGATCAACCCTGCCATCATCTCCCCATGGGGGCGGCGGTTTGGCGCCATGATCGACACCGCCCCCAAAGCCAAACCCTTTTCATAACAGGCCATTAGATCATCAACAAAAAGATGCATTTGGGAGGATTGCGCCGGATAATCATCGCTCGCTTGGTTCAACATCATCAGCGAGCCTTCGACCTTAAGGCGGGCATGCTGAAGGCGGCCATCGTCATAAACATCTTTTTTCAGCAATTCTGCATCGAACACCGCGATCATGAAGGCGATCAAGGCTTCAGGATCCGCCACCGTGAAATATGGCGTAATGCGGTTAAAGCCATGGGTAGGTCCGGGCTGGGCAGGTTCGGGTCGGATGCTTTCGTTGGTCATGAAAAGAGCCTATCGCAATGCGCCGTCAAGCAAAAGGTCCTTTCGGTTACTGCGCGTTTTGATCGGCCATAAAGTGATAAGACGCATGTTCAGGCGGCAATTGTTCAGCCCCCAGAATATGATCAGCAATCCGCGCGGCCATCATCTGGGTTGGGGCGTTTAGATTGCCGCTGATAATCTTGGGCATGATCGAGGCATCCACAACCCGCAAGCCTTCAACCCCATGGACACGCCCCCATTCATCCACAACCGCATTGGCATCATGCCCCATGCGGCAGGTGCACGATGGGTGGTAATCGGTGGCGCAATTGGCCCTGATCACCTCTTTGATCTCATCATCAGTTTTGGCCTGTACTGTAGGGCCTGTCTCACCACCATTCAGCCCTTTAAACGCCGGCCGTTCGATTAAATCACGGGCTTTTTTAACGCCATTCATCATAACCGTCAGATCATGGGGATCAGACATGTAATTAAACGTGATGAGAGGCGCGCCATTAAGATTTTTCGGGTCAAGGCGGATATGCCCATGGCTTTTCGGGTGAAGCTGATCAATATGAAACGAAAACCCCTGAGTAACTTTGAACCTGTTGCCAATTTCTTCGAACCCTGTGGGACCGAAATGATATTGAATATCGGGCCGTTCGGCATTGTCTTGACTTCGGACCAACCCGCCAGCTTCCCAAATATGAGACGTCGCGATCCCCTGCCGCCGCAACAGCCAGTTCATCCCAACACTAAGTTTTTTAATCGGGCTATTGAGCCGATGCATTTCAAAAGATTTCAGGCTTTTGAATTGCAAAACCATGGTGGCGTGATCCTGCAGGTTTTGCCCTACGCCGTCTAATTTGACGGTTGTTTTGACCCCTACTTCTTTCAAATGGTCTTCGGGACCAATCCCCGATTTCAACAGGATTTGAGGGGAATTGATCGCCCCTGCCGAAAGAATAAATTCTTTGCTGGCCTGCACTGTTTTTTGCAGGCCTTGAGCGGTATAGGTTAGACCTTCAATGCGGTTGCCTTTGATGGTGAAGCGATCAACATAGGCGCCAACCAAAACCGTCAGGTTAGGCCTGTTTCTGGCGGGATGGAGATGGGCGACCGCCGCTGAACACCGCTGGCCATTGCCGATAGTAGCATCCAGCCGTGCTAAGCCTTCAGGGTTATAACCGTTGAGATCATCAGATTGGCCTTGGCCAGATTCTGCGCCTGACAACAAAAACGCATCGATCAACGGGCTTTGATGCTTGCTTTGGCTGACGGAAAGCGGGCCTTTACCGCCGCGCCATTGGCTCTCGCCTCGGTCTGATTTCTCCCCTGCCCTGAAATACGGCAAACATTGTTCAAACCGCCATGGCTTAAGACCGAAATGATCCGCCCAATGGTTGTAATCTTCGGGATGCCCCCGCATATAGACCATGGAATTAATCGATGATGACCCGCCCAAAACTTTACCCCGCGGCGTCCAAACCGACCTGTTGTTAAGCGCTGTTTCAGCGGCGCTATCATAATTCCAATTGATGGATGGATTGCGGTAAGCGCTATAGACGCCGGCGGGGATATGGATCATGGGGTTGCGGTCTTTAGGCCCGCCTTCGATCAATAAAACGTCATATTCACCACTGCGTGAGAGTTTTTCCGCCAGCACACAACCCGCAGACCCCGCGCCAATAATGATATAATCATAGTCAGTTTTAACAGCCATTTAGAAAACGTTTTATCGTATTAACCCTATGCAATTGATATCTGTCTTTGGTTTTATTGTCCTTTGATCGCTCTTTGGGCGGCGATCAATTTGCGATCACGTTCTTCGGAAAGCGCTTTAAAATCGCGGCCTTGTTCTTCTTCGGCGATGCCTTGTTCCAACATAGCGATGACTTCTGGCGTTAGTTCAGGGCTTCCCATAGTCTGCCACCATGTTTTAAAACTTGGGCCAAATCGTTCACAGAATGTGCCGATGCCGCCGCCGCCTGAACCAAGGCTGAACAGCATATGCGGCCCCATCACTGACCAACGCAAGCCCGGCCCTGCGGTAACGGCTTTATCGACATCTTCAACACTGGCGACGCCTTCGGCCACCAAACTGATTGCCTCCCGCCATAACGCGGCTTGCAAGCGATTGGCGACATGGGCGGGAACTTCTTTTAAGACACGGATGGTTTCTTTGCCGCAGTTTTCATAAAATTTGGCCGCTATATCCAAAACTTCAGGGGCGGTTTTGTCATTGCCCAGCAATTCAACCAAGGGGATCAAATGCGGCGGGTTAAACGGATGACCCAAAATAAAGCGAGAAGGGTCTTGCCATGCCGCTTGCATATCTTTGATCAACAGCCCTGAGGAACTGGTGGCGACAATCGCGCCTTCTTCCAAAGCAGGTTCCAGCAAACGGTAAGTATCATGTTTAATCTCAATCCGCTCCGGCACGCTTTCTTGGATAAATTGCGCGCCTTCAGCGGCATCCGCCACCCTATCCACATAGCGGATGCGATTGGGGGAGGCTTTTTCAGTGATCAAGCCAAGATCGGTTAAACTTCCCCATGCCTGATCGATATAGGCCTCTGTTTTAGACGCGTTATCAGGGTCAGGGTCATAATTGATGACATCATACCCCGCCGCTAGAAACAGCGCGCTCCAACTGGCGCCGATAACGCCTGATCCCACAATGCCAACCGTGTTAATAGGACTGATCATAACATCCCCTTAGAATAAACCCCTAAAATAAACCAGGCTGAAGCGGTGATGCCGCCACCAAACCGCCATCAACCGTCAAGGTCTGGCCAGTGACAAAAGCAGCGTCATCCGACAATAAATATGCCGCCGCATTAGCGATATCTTGCGGTTCACCAAACCGACCCGCCGCGTGCCGTGCCAAAGCATCTTTCTTGGCCAGATCAGGGTCTTTCGCCAGATCAAAAGCAGCATCCGCCATGCCTGTCATAATCCAACCCGGGCAAATGGCATTACAGCGTATGTTTTCATGCCCATGATCAACGGCAATTGATCGGGTCAGGCCATGGACAAAAGCCTTGGAGGCATTATAGAGCGCCATGGATGGGTCAGCATGATGGCCAGAGATCGACCCAATATTGACGATAGACCCGCCGTCTGATGCCGCCATTAAAGGGATCATGGCACGGCACATTAAAAACACCCCCCGGGCGTTAATTCCCATGACTTGATCCCAATCATCATCACTGCTTTCCGTGACGGTCTTTTCGACCTGCACGCCAGCGTTATTGACCAGCATATCAAGCCCGCCGTATTGGCTTTCAACATGCTGTTTCAAGGCCAGAACATCATCATTATTGCTGACGTCAATTTGTTGCCAGTCGATATCAGGGCTAAGATCATCGGGGCGGGTGCCACGCCCACAAGAGATAACCCGCGCCCCTTTTACCAGCAAAGTTGCGGCGATTGCCGCACCAATCCCGCGGCTGCCGCCTGTGACAAGTGCAATTTTTTGCGACATTCCTGATCCTCTAACGTTAATGGGCGATCATGACATGGCGCGGGACGGTGTAATCTTCCAACGCATAAATCGACATATCCTTGCCATAGCCAGACGCCTTCATCCCACCATGGGGCATTTCAGACACACCGACAAGATGGGTATTGACCCAAGTGATGCCGTATCTGAGCCGCGCCACGGTTTGCATGGCCCGCCCGACATTTTCTGTCCAGACCGATGCCGATAAGCCATAGCGCGTGTCATTGGCCCAAGCGATGGCTTGGTCAACATCGGTAAACCGCGTGGCGGTAACAACAGGGCCAAAGATTTCTTCTTCAACCACCATATCGCCTTGTTCGGCATTAGCAATCAGCGTGGGTTCGACAAAAAATCCACTGCCTGACATCTTCTTGCCGCCGGTGACAACCTCAAGTCGTTTGTCATTCTGCACGGCATCCAACACGCTGGAGACACGTTCAAATTGACCTTGGGTGATGATCGGCCCCATTTCAGTGCCATCAGCATCAGGCAAGCCTGTTTTGATATCAGAGACAGCCGAGGCCATATCCGCAACAAAGCGATCATAAATCGCATCAGCCACATAATAACGGCACGGTTGGGTGCAATCTTGCCCCGCGTTATAGAAGGAAAACATCTTTAGGTTTTCGATCACTTTTTTAACATCAGCATCATCATAAATAATCACAGGGGCTTTGCCGCCCAATTCAAGATGGGTGTTTTTAATCGTCTTTGATGCGGCTTCCAGCACACGGCTGGCGGTTCGGATTGAACCTGTCAGGGAAATAAATTCAATCCCATCATGATTAATCAGCTGATCGCCTGTGGACTCACCCCGGCCTGAGATGATATTCACCACACCTTTCGGATAAATATCAGCCAGCATCCCCACCATTTTCAGCGTGCTTAATGGCGTTAATTCAGATGGTTTCAGCACCATAGTGCAGCCTGTCGCCAATGGCGGGGCTAATTTCCACGCCGCCATCATCAACGGATAATTCCATGGGCTGATGCTGGCGACCACGCCCACAGGATCACGCCTGATCATTGAGGTGAAACCTTCCATATATTCACCGGCGGCGATCCCGCTCATATTGCGGACTGCCCCTGCCATGAAACGGAACAAATCAACACAAGCGCCCATTTCATCAACCGCCGCATCCAACGGCTTGCCCGTATCAAGGGATTCAATTTTGGCAAAATCTTCGATCTCTGCTTCCAGCCGGTTGGCGACTTCCAGCAAAAGGCCAGACCGTTCACCCGGGGTTTTGGCGGCGAAACTTTCAAAGGCTTCGGTTGAAGCGCGGACGGCGGCATCCACCTGTTCTGGTGAGGCTTCTTTAACCTCGCAAATCACCTCACCCGTGGCGGGGTTTAATACAGGCACGGCCATGCCATCACCTGCAATTTTTTCCCCATTGATCAGAAAATCTTTACTCAGTTCCATTCTTCCCTCCCCTTTTTAGAATCCAACCTGATCGCCACCTTTTAGCGCCAGCCTTTGGCGGGCTTCATCCGGTGTCGCGACGGTTAGTGATAAATCTTCGACGATGCTTTTAATCTTGCTGACTTGATCAGCATTGCTTTTGGCCAATTCGCCTTTGCCAATATAAAGGCTGTCTTCGAGCCCTACGCGGACATTACCGCCAAGCACGCTAGCGGTTGACGCAAATCCCATCTGATGTTTACCAGCCGCCAGAACAGACCATTCATAATCATCACCAAACAGGCGTTCCGCAACATTATTCATATGGACAAGGTTATCAATTTCAGCCCCCGCGCCACCAAGAATCCCATAAATAAATTGCAAGAAAAACGGCGGCTTAATCAGCCCTTTATCGACAAAATAGGCGACATTATAAAGATGGCCCAAATCATAACATTCCATTTCAAATTTCGTGCCATGGCCTTCACCTAAATCTTGAAGGACATATTCAATATCGCCAAAGGTGTTGCGGAAAATGAAATCCTTGGTCATGGCCAGAAATTCAGGCTCCCATTCATGTTGGAAGTCTTTGTATTTATCCAGCATTGGGAAAATCCCGAAATTCATCGACCCCATATTAAGCGAACACATCTCAGGGCTGGCGCGTCTGGCGGCGGCAAGGCGTTCGTCCAACGTCATGCCCAAGCCGCCACCGGTGGAGATATTAATCACCGCATTGCTGCTTTGTTTGATCACCGGCAAAAACTCCATGAACACATCAGGGTCTGCTGTCGGGCGGCCATTTTCAGGGTCGCGAGCATGAAGATGAATGATGGATGCCCCGGCTTCTGATGCGGCGATGGCTTCATGGGCAATATCTTGAGGCGTGATCGGCAGGTAAGGCGACATGCTGGGGGTATGAATACCGCCTGTCACCGCGCAAGTAATAATAACGCTTTTCGCCTTTGCCATTGCCCTCTCCTATAATTTCATCTGTTGGACTTGCGCTGTCAGCCCGCCATCCAGAACCCATAACTGACCTGACGCATAGCGGGCTTCGTCCCCCGCAAGCCAATTGACAAGGCCAGCGACATCATCCGGCGTGCCGTAACGCCCAATGGGGTGAACATCACGCACCGCGGTTTTCAGGCTTTCAATATCGCCGCTATCACCAAAGAAACTTTGCAGCATCGGCGTGTCGATATAGCCCGGGCAAATGGCATTAACCCGAATATTTTCAGGCCCATGATCGCACGCCATGGCGCGGGTCAAAGCATGGACCGCCCCTTTGGTGGCGCAATAAGCCGCCAGATGCGGGTCAGCGATAAACCCATCATAAGACCCGAAATTGATGATTGAGCCAGCGCCAGTCTTGCGCATCAAAGGCAAAACCATTTTGGACACCAGAAACGTGCCCGTCACATTAACGGCAAAGATCAGGTTCCATTCTTCAAGGCTGGTGTCTTCGATGGTTTTTTCGATTTCAATTCCAGCGGCATTGACCAGGATATCGACTTGGCCTTCATTGGCTTCAACATCGGCAATCATGGCTTTGACGCTGTCTTCGGACGTCACATCAAGGGGGATATACCGCATGCCTTCAGGCATTTCAGATTTCGGCGCATCACGATCAAGGGCAATGACTTTTGCCCCTTCACGGTGAAGGCGGGCGCATATCGCGGTCCCAATGCCGCCAGTGCCGCCCGTAACAAGGGCCACTCGATTAAGAAGGGGACGATCGGTCATGGTCAAATATCCAAATAGGCTTTACGAACAAGAGAATGAAAATGATGAACAGCATGTTCACTTAACCCGCTGTCATCAGGGTCGATCATATAACGTCCTTGCTGATAGGCAGGGGTTTGCATGCCCCGCTGGACGCTTTCAACAAGGCCGATATCTTCAGGCTGCAACACATCATCGATAAATTTGATGGCTTCCACTTCATCGGCGGATGGCGTTGAATTTTCAAAGAAGAAGTCAAATTCTTCATAGGTTTCATCAGGGCTGATGGGGTAGAACCGCCAGACCATAAAGTTGCCCGACCCGGGGTAGCGCATCAAGGTTGTGTTCGGCCATAAAAACCACACCGCATGGTCGGTGACTTCCGCGCCATCGGTTTTATAGGCTTTGTTATCGGTCCGCCCTGCTTTCGCCATATGGCTGGAATAAATGCCATGGGTTTTGACCTTGTAAGTGTCCATTTCAATCAAAGTGCAAAAATCGCGATGCGCCACTGGGCAGTGGTAACATTCAAGGAAGTTATCAACCACCGACTTCCAATTGGCTTTGATCTTATAGGTCAAGCGGTGAGAGAATGTCAGCCTCCCTAAATCAGGGGCATAGGCCATAATTTCATCTGCCAGCGCACCGGATTGGTCGGATAAAGGCGCGGCATCTGGGTCAAGATTAACAAAAACCATATGACAGAAAACTTCGATCCGCACTTGATCAAGGCAAAAGTCTTCAGGGTTAAAATTATCCATAAATTGCGACTGCCGGGCTTCCAAAAACCGCCCATCAAGATCATAAGACCAAGCATGATAAGGACAGATGACACGTTTCGTCTTGCCTTGGCCTGACAGAAGCTCATGGCCACGGTGTTTGCAGACATTGTAAAACGCCCTTAGGTTGTTTTCTTTATCGCGGATGGCGACAATGCTTTGACCTTGGATATTCATGGTCACATAGGACCCTGCCTCACGCAGGTTTTCTTCATGGCAAAGAAATTGCCACGATTTATGGAAGATTTCCTTCTTATCAACATTCAGCCATTGTTCATCGATATAGGCGTTTTTATGCATCGAAAGTGATTTGCGGGGATCGTCACTCCATCCTTTAAACAACGCCGATGCATCACCTTGATTTTTCATCATATCGTTCATGGCTTCACCTCTTTTTGATCTCAGTTTTTCCGAAAGGGCGGAAAGCGTGTTCGTTCAGCAGCAACAGTCCAATCCATATGATTGCGGACATATTCATTGGACGCGTCACGTTGGGGTTGATAATCCCAAGACGTGATCTTGCCTTCTTCCATGGCTTTATGGATGGCGCGGCGTTGGATTTGGGTGCGGATGACGTTATTTTTAATCGCCTCACTATCCCAACGCGCGGCGACCTCTTGGGCAAAATCAGCCATAGCATCAGCATAATCAGGATGATCAGCCAGATTATGACGTTCATTAGGGTCATCGTGCAGGTTAAACAATTGCGGCGGGTCAATATCACAATGGATATATTTCAGATGGCCACGGCGGATCATATAGATCGGATGGGCGGCACATTCAGCACAATATTCAGCAATGGCTTCATCGCCTGTATCTTCCCCGCCAGTCGCCACAGGCCAGAGCGAGCGGCCATCAATCGGCATCCCCAATTCAGGGTCAGCATCAGCGATATCCAATAACGTTGGCAAGATATCAACCAGTGAACAGGCTTTATCAGAAACACCAGGTTTGATATTTGGCCCCGCCATGATCATCGGCACACGGGCGGAATGTTCAAAGAATGACATTTTATACCATAGCCCTCGTTCACCCAGCATATCGCCATGGTCTGAGGTCACAATCACAACGGTATTATCCAGCAATCCTGCCTCTTCCAAGGTTCGGGTCAATTCGCCAACTTTTGAATCGAAATAGGATGTATTGGCGTAATAGGCCCGTCTGGAATTACGAATCTCATCTTCGGTGGGGGTGATGACATCGGCTTCAATCCCCTTCATCAGACGCTTGGTATGGGGGTCAGGCTCCAGTCCTTCAAAGTCCTGCGGCATATCAATCTCATCATGTTGATAAAGATTCCACCATTCAGGCCGTGCCACATAAGGGTCATGGGGATGGATAAAACTGGTCACCATGCAGAACGGTTCAACCTTATCCATGGCATATTCAAAGATCTTACGGCGGGCGAAAAAGGCAACTTCCTCGTCATATTCGATTTGGAATGTTGTTGCCGCCTCCCCGGCTTCTTTGACGCTGTCCATATTGTGATACCATTTATCAATACGTTCATCAGGCTGTTCCCAATCGGGGGTCCAAGCATGGTCAGATGGGTAAATATC
>WTHX01000152.1:0-1184 GCA_011522975.1 Alphaproteobacteria bacterium
TCTTATGGCGATGGTCTTAACCGTGGCGTGTTTCAAATGCCCGTCTTGGGCATGATAAAAGGGTAACACGATGGGGGGCGTGACCCAAGGGTGGAAAGTTTGGGGGTTGGCCGTTAATAACATTTTAACCTCTTTGAGTTATCCTAATGCTGGATCAATCAAAGGACGCCCCATGCTTGAATATTCCCTATCGCATTGGCTGACGTTTTTTTCAGCGGCGTTTATTTTGACGCTATCGCCGGGAGCTGATCTGGCCTTTATTTTGGCGCAAACCATCAGAGGCGGGCGCAAATCAGGCTTTGCCGCCATGCTGGGCATTTGGGGCGGGACATTGGTCCATGTCATCTTGGCGATTATCGGCCTATCGGCAGTGATCATCGCTTCGGCTTGGGCTTTGGCCGTGGTCAAATGGGGAGGCGTTTTGTATTTGCTGTGGCTGGGCGTCTCTATGATCAGGGGGGATGGCGGGGCGGAAAAACAATCCCATCTGTTGACCCTTCCATTAAAACCACGGTTTTGGGTGATTTTCGGGCAAGGCTTGATCATCACTTTGCTGAACCCCAAAGTCGCCATCTTCTTTTTGAGTTTTTTGCCGTTATTCGTTGCGCCAGAGGCAGGGCCAGTGTGGGCGCAACTTGCGCTCCATGGGGTGTTGCTGATCGCTGTTGCCACGCTGGTGGAACCATTATGGGTGCTGATTGGTGAAAGATTGACCGCCAGATTGCGGCAAAGACCAAGGCTTGCCCCATGGCTGACCCGCGGCATGGGCGCAGTCTTAATCGCCTTGGGCGTGCGACTGGCATTGGTGGGGGATGCATGAGATGATCAGTTTTGACGATTGACAGGTAAGATACAACATGTAAGGCTATTAATAGGGGTCGCGATTACCTCTCGAGGCAAGCTGAAATTCGCGTCTTTTTTGCATTTAATTTAATCCAAAGGGACGCGCTTATGCCTACACCAAATTCCGTATCTGTATCTCAACTTTACCGCCTCATCGGGACTTCCGATTGTCCGGTTATTCTGGATGTTCGAACGCAAGAAGACTTTGATGATGACCCTCGCCTTCTGCCTAGTGCTTTAAAGCGGGATTTTGACAAAATCGATGCTTTGGTCAGTGAATTTTCAGGCGATAAGGTTATCATTTATTGTCAAAAAGGGCTGAAAATCTCACAAGGCACTGC
>WTHX01000152.1:1284-2815 GCA_011522975.1 Alphaproteobacteria bacterium
GCCTCTCAACACGCTTGCACAAATCGTTCGTGGCGCGGATACAAATCGGCACGATCTCGCCCCTGAAGCCGCCGGGCTTCTCGCCATTTCCGCCGGGCTGTCACGCATGTATCGCGATGATTTGGAGCAGTTGGAGGCAGGTATGCTGGTTTATGATGCCTTCTATCGCTGGGCGCGTGATGCCAAAGATGAAGGCCACGATTGGCCATCGGCGTTTCCATCAAAGCAAGGAGACGCCGCCTATGCCCGATAATCAAACGGAACACGACACAAGCGCAGACTCACCGCAAAACAAACCCACCATCGCTGAGGCCACAAAGGCTTACGTTAAGATCGGCGTGTTATCTTTCGGGGGGCCTGCCGCGCAAATTGCTTTAATGCATAAAATCTTTGTTGATGAGAATAAATGGCTCGATGAAAAGCAATATCTGAGTGCGCTGAGTTTTTGTATGTTGCTTCCCGGGCCGGAGGCCATGCAACTTGTGACATATGTCGGCTGGCGCATTCATGGCACGATTGGGGGGCTTATTGCGGGGCTACTTTTTGTTATCCCTGGGGCTCTTGTGATATTCCTCTTGGCCCTTCTTTATGCGTATTTTGGCAATATGGGTTGGATGGAAGCTGCGTTCTTAGGCGTAAAAGCCGCTGTTTTGGTGGTTGTCATTGAGGCGCTTTTGCGGGTTTCAAAAAAGGCGCTTGTTGAAAAAATACATTGGATGATCGCAGGCTTAGCCTTTGTTGGAATCTTTGTGTTTGAGCTTCCTTACCCCGTCATTGTCGCCATGGCAGGTTTTGCTGGATTTGTTGGGGTAAGTGGACATTCGGAACGCACTGGCCCTTTGACGGTGAGCGAGCAAGTCTCTTGGCGCAAGACATTCCAAACAATTATCATTTGGACTTGCATCTGGTTCATCCCCCTAATTGCGATTGGCATCAGCACGGAATGGGGCTTTCTTTATGATGTCGGCCTATTCTTCTCTAAGCTTGCGACGGTAACATTCGGTGGGGCCTACGCGGTTTTGGCCTATATGTCACAAGAAGTTGTCTTTGACCTGAAATGGCTGACAACAGCGCAAATGATGGATGGGTTGGGTCTTGCGGAAACGACACCCGGGCCCCTTATTTTGGTGACCGAATTTGTGGGTTTCATGGCGGGGTTTAAAGAAGGCGGATTAGCCCTTGCGTTCCTCGCCGCTTTGCTTGTCTTATGGGTAACGTTTGTTCCATGTTTCTTATGGATTTTTGCTGGTGCTCCTTATATCGAATGGATATCGGCTCAACCGCGATTAAAAGGCGCTCTTTCGGCCATTACCGCCGCTGTCGTTGGCGTCATTCTGAGTTTGTCGATCTGGTTTGGATTGCATGTGCTTTTTGGCGATGTGAATAAGATGACTATCGGGCCATTGAATATTTGGAAGCCAAGTTTGGGGTCAACAAATATTCTGGTGCTGATGCTTACATGCTTAAGCTACTATCTGCTTTTAATACGTCACATGAATATTATCTATGTTCTTGGGATTTGTTCTGCTCT
>WTHX01000112.1:0-22388 GCA_011522975.1 Alphaproteobacteria bacterium
GCCCCATTTTTGTTGTCACATTGCCATTAATATTATTTAGATCAATTCAGCGGCAATTGTGCTACAAGGTGATGACTGTCTGGTCTATTGAATGACAATAACGAATATTTTATCATATTTCGAATAACATTTGAAATGTTAAGCCATATAGGGCGAGGTTAAAATGACGTCTCCTGTTGTTTCTCAGGAAAACTCAACACCTATCTTTTCATTCGCCAATGGTGAATTGGGGCCTGTTTCCAGTGCCTTTATTCGCGGCGTTGAAAAAATCACGGGCCAGCCCAAAATCAAAAAACTCTACCTTGATTATGTCAATGATGACCGCCCTAATGACTTGTTTTGGCAAGATGCGGTTCAGCGGCTGAAACTGAACGTCCGGTTGAATTATGATGCCGGCGCTTTCATCCCCAAGACAGGACGGCTGTTGGTGATCGCCAACCATCCTTTTGGGGTGATCGATGGGCTTATTCTGTGTTCTGAAATCTCAAAAGTACGGCAAGATTATAAAATCATCACCCATCAAGTCTTGCGGCAAGCCCCTGCGGTGATGCACCAAATCCTGCCGATTGATTTTGACACCACCGAAGAAGCGCTGAAAACCAATATGGAAACCCGCAAAGGGGCCATGCAGCAGATCAATGATGGCGGGGCGTTGATTCTATTCCCATCAGGGGCAATCTCATTGCCGAAAAAGATTATGGGCCCTGCCGCCGATGCCGAATGGAAGACCTTTGCCGCAAAACTGGCACAAATCGAAGACACCACTGTTCTGCCCATGTTCTTTAATGGTCAAAACAGCCTGAGTTACGTCTTGGCCCGCCGGATGAGCCAAACTCTTGGTTATTCTTTGATGTTTCATGAAATCCGCCGCCGTATCGGCACCACGGTTGATGTGCAAATCAGAAAACCGATCACCCCTGATCAGTTGAAAGATTTTTCCAATCGTAATGATATTACCGCCTTTATGCGGGCCATGACATATGGTCAGGACTACGCATAAATCACCCCAATAACCGTTCTGCAAAACGCCCTTCGGTGATGACAAAATAGCCATCGCCTTGCCCCGGGGTAATCGCAACAGGGACCTCCGCGTGTTGGGAAACAGAGGGGACATTATTGGGGGCCGCGACCTGATTGGATGTGCCCAAAACGCCGCCTGCTTCGATCAATAAGTCATCCAGCGGCCAAACCAGACCTTGGCTGTTCTGAAAAGACTGACGCTGTAATGGCCAGATTGAAAGCCGCGTGCCAGCAGGAAGGCTGGCGTTGAATCGTTGGCGGCAAAAAACTACCGCATCATGACGGTCAACCAAAACCATTGCCATATCAGCGCGCGCTTTCGCCAAGGCATGCAATGAGGCCAAACTGTGATCCATCCGTTTGCCCAAAAACCCAAAAGCAAAAATTTGCGGGGCATGGACACAAGCCAGCAATTTTTCAAAATCCGTGGAAAATTGATCACTGATATGCAAATGGCGGATGGCGGCATCACGCGCATCTGGGCTGATCGAATCCATATCACCGATCACCCATTCAGGCGCAACCCCATGGGCAAGAGCATGATCACCGCCGGAATCCGCCGCGATCACTGGCATACCCGCCGCCAATTCGTGATAAAGCCTGTCGTCAAAATCACCGCCGCCCAGCATGACCACCGGTTGATCATAATGAATCAACGGCGCATCGGGCAGGTCAGATAGTTGTGAAGGCAGTGACGTCATGCTGAAATATATCGTGTTTCAAGCCGCAAATAAACCACCCACAAGGGTTGCATGAAATCAATAAAGCATGGGAATAAAAAGAAGTGATGATGGTGGAGCTAAGCGGGATCGAACCGCTGACCTCTACAATGCCATTGTAGCGCTCTCCCAGCTGAGCTATAGCCCCGTCATCATCTTTGATCATCAGATGATCGGTATTTGTGTTCTAGCGATAACCTCGCCTGTGATCAAGTCTATTTTTTAGTCTTCATCATCAGTGGCGTCGAGTTCACCTTCTAACCCGTCATCCGAAGATACTGTTTCAATGTCTTCTTCATCGCTCATGTCTGACGATGTGATGGCGGCGATATCGCTGTCATCATCCAACATATCATCATCATTATCGATATCGTCATTAACCGCATCAATATCTTCGGTCAAATCAGCATCAACGTCTTTATCTTTCTTAGCATCAGCGGCTTGTGCAACAGGCTGTATTGTTGCTTTGACGCGGCTGCTTTTCAGCAGAACTTCAGGATCAAAAGTGGTTTGGCAATTGGGGCAGACGATTGGGGTTTTATCCAAATCGTAAAAATTTTTACCGCAAGACTGACAATGTCTTTTAATACCCAGAGATGATGACGCCATGGTTAACTCCATTGAAACAAAGAACACATTTGTTTTTTCTTCAGATTTGCCATTGCCGTCAATATAAAAATTGATCTTTCATTCATTTGCTTTTTTATTGATGCCAATGGTACAACCTGAAAACGATGTTGTTTCAATTCACCTTCCATTAAAATTGAAACAATTTCCTATTATTTTGCAGGTAAATGGCGCGATTATCGTCAATCATGCCAATAAGGTGAATATTTATGCTGACCCTAAAATCAGAAAACGCCCAAAACTTATCGGGTGACGTTAAACTGCCTGGCGATAAGTCCATATCGCACCGTTCATTGATCTTTGGCTGTTTGGCCAAAGGGCAAACGGTTATTCGCGGCTTGCTGGAAGGTGATGATGTGATGTCAACGCGGTCGGCATTGGTGCAATTGGGCGGCGATATCACGCTGATTGATGACGATGATGATCGGCGTTGGGTTGTCAATGGCGTTGGGCTGGGCGGGTTTAAAGCCCCCGAAGCCCCCCTTGATTTAGGCAATGCTGGCACTGGCGTTCGGCTGTTGATGGGGGTTGTTGCGGGCAGCGGCATCAATGCTGTTTTCACAGGTGATGCGTCCTTATCAAAACGCCCCATGGCGCGGGTAACCGACCCGTTAAAAGACATGGGCGCCAAAGTTGAAGCCCGTGACGGCACTTACCTGCCCTTGATGATCACCGCCCCTGATCAACCGCAAGCCCTTGATTACACAAGCCCTGTTGCGTCAGCCCAGATTAAATCAGCCGTGCTTTTGGCGGGGCTAACCGCCCGCGGCACCACCAGCGTGACTGAACCCAAAGCCTCCCGCGATCATACCGAGGCGATGTTGCGTCATTTCGGGGCGTCTGTTGAAAGCATTTATCATGATGATGGACGTTACACCGCACGCCTTGCGGGTGAGGCGGAATTGACAGCCCGTGATGTCGATGTGCCATCTGATCCATCTTCTGCTGCGTTTTTAGCCGTTGCCGCCACCATCACCCCTGGGTCTGAATTGACCTTAAAAGCGGTTGGCACCAATCCGTTGCGATTTGGATTGTTTGAAACCCTCATAGATATGGGTGCTGATATGACGCTCAGCAATCAGCGTCAAGAAGGCGGTGAAGATGTGGCGGATATCACCGTTCGATCAGCCCAATTGCGCGGCATTACCGTGCCGCCTGAACGTGCCGCTTCCATGATCGATGAATACCCGATTTTGAGCGTTGCCGCCGCCCATGCCACAGGCAAAACAGAAATGGTCGGCGTTGAAGAATTGCGCGTCAAAGAAACCGACCGAATTCAATTGATGGCGGATGGTTTGCTGGTGGCAGGGGTTAAGGTTGAAACCACCCATGACAGCATGACCGTCTATGGCCAAGATAGCAGCCCTATTCAAGGCGGCAATACAGTCGATGCGTGCCATGATCACCGAATCGCCATGTCTTTTTTGACATTAGGTCTGACCACCAGCCAACCAATGACCGTATTAGGAGCAGAAACAATCGCCACATCATTCCCAAATTTCACCGATTTGATGAATGGTATTGGCGGTAAGATCAGCGTGGTTGACGCATGATCATCGCCGTTGATGGCACCGCGGCATCAGGCAAGGGCACGCTGGCCAAACGGCTGGCCACCACCCTTGGATTGGCGCATCTTGATACAGGCGCGCTCTATCGTGGGGTTGGTTATGCGCTTATAATAGAGGGGTTTTCAACACAGGAGATAACACCTTATCATGCTGAAAACGCTGCAAAAAACTTGGATTTTAGCCTCTTAGACAAGCCTGAATTGCGCACCCCTGAAGCAGGTGAAATGGCCTCCATCGTGGCGGCAATCCCAGAGGTGCGTCAGGCTTTATTGGATGCCCAAAGGCAATTTGCCCAATCCCCGCCTGAAGGCTTTGATGGTGCGGTTCTGGATGGAAGGGATATCGGCACGGTGGTTTTGCCTGATGCTGATGTGAAATTCTTTGTTGATGCGGATTTGGCTATTCGTGCAGACCGCCGCACTAAAGAGTTGATCAATCAAGGCCATGCGGTTATGTTGCCCGAAATTCAAACGGCCTTGGCGGCGCGTGATGAACGGGATATGTCCCGAAAACAAGCCCCGCTGAAACCTGCTGAAGATGCCATCATGATCGATACCAGTGATCTGGATGTTGAAATGATGGTCAAAACAGCGTTATCGCATTGCCCGCAATAAGCGGCACCAGATAACCAATCGTTGACAGGATCAAAGCCCCTGTCAGCCTTTAACCAACTGCTGGCTTTTGACTTGCCACGCAACCGTAATGCCGCTGATGCGGATGGCCTTTGGGCTGGCTTTGACATAACGGTGACCTGAACCAGCCAGGGTGGAAAATTTCCATAATCGCGCGGCACTAACGGAGAAAACTCTTGAGTTCAACCAATGACGCCATTGCAGATGCAATGACAGAAAACTTTGCTGATCTACTTGCAGAAAGTTTTGATGAATCAGTAACCATTGAAGGCAGCGTTGTTCGCGGTGTTGTCGTCGCCATCGATAAAGATGCGGTTATTATTGATGTCGGTCTTAAATCAGAAGGCCGTGTCCCCCTTAAAGAATTCACCCCACCTGGACAAGAACCAACCATCACCATCGGTGATGACGTTGAAGTTTATGTCGAGCGGATGGAAGACCGTAATGGTCAGGCCATGCTTAGCCGTGAAAAAGCACGTCGTGAAGAAGCATGGGCTGAACTGGAAGCGGCCCATGAAAAGCAAGAACGCGTCACTGGCGTGATCTTTGGCAAAGTCAAAGGTGGTTTCACTGTTGATCTGGACGGCGCAACCGCCTTCTTACCAGGTTCACAGGTTGATATTCGCCCTGTTCGTGACTTGGGTCCATTGATGGGCACTCCACAGCCATTCCAAATTCTGAAAATTGACCGCAAGCGCGGCAATATCGTTGTTTCACGCCGTGCGGTTCTGGAAGAATCACGCGCTGAAGCACGCTCAGAATTGGTGTCAAACCTGCAAGAAGGTCAGGTCCTAAACGGTGTCGTCAAGAACATCACCGATTACGGTGCCTTTGTTGATCTTGGCGGTGTTGACGGTCTGTTGCATGTCACTGACATTGCATGGCGCCGCATCAACCACCCATCAGAAGCCCTTCAGGTTGGCCAGACTGTTGATGTTCAGGTGATCCGCTTTAACACTGAAACCCAGCGTATTTCATTGGGTATGAAGCAGTTGCAAACTGATCCATGGGAAGCGGCTCAGGCCAGTTTCCAGATTGGTGCAAAAGTCACAGGTCGCGTCACCAATATCACCGACTACGGTGCTTTTGTTGAATTGAGCGACGGTGTCGAAGGCCTCGTCCACGTTTCTGAAATGTCTTGGACAAAGAAGAACGTTCACCCTGGCAAGATTGTTTCAACCAGCCAAGAAGTTGACGTGATGGTGCTTGATATTGATAGCGTTAAGCGTCGCATTTCACTTGGCCTTAAGCAGTGCAACCCGAACCCATGGGAAGCCTTTGCTGAAACATATAAGTCAGGCACTGAAGTTGAAGGCGAAGTCCGCAACATCACTGAATTTGGCTTGTTCATCGGTCTGACCGAAGAAATTGACGGCTTGGTTCACCTGTCTGATATTTCTTGGGATGTGGCTGGTGATGAAGCCATCCAGTCTTACAACAAAGGCGATATGGTCAAAGCCAAGGTGCTGGAAGTTGACGTTGAAAAAGAACGTATTTCTCTCGGCATCAAGCAGTTGGTTGAAGATACAGTTGGTGAAAGCCTGTCTAATATCCGCCGTGGCGACATTGTCACCTGTTCAATCACCGCGGTGACTGATGGTGGCTTGGAAGTCAGCGTTGGCGAAGGCATCACAGGCTTTATCCGCCGCAGTGACCTGTCTCGTGACCGTGATGAACAGCGTCCAGAACGCTTTGCGGTTGATGAGAAGGTTGATGCACAGGTCACCAATGTTGATTCATCATCACGCAAACTGACCTTGTCCATCAAGGCGCGTGAAATGGCTGAAGAAAAGCAAGCCATGAAAGAGTTTGGTTCATCCGATTCAGGCGCAAGCCTCGGTGACATTCTCGGCGCAGCTCTGGCCAAACGTGACGAAGACAACAGCTAATCAGCGTCTTTATATCTCTTTAAAAAGCGGTGCTTCGGCATCGCTTTTTTTTTGGTTTTTTTAGGCTTTTTTTTGAAGAAACTTTTTTCACCTAATCTGCGATCAATCGGCAATGACCGATAAAAATAATCAATTATTTGAATCGGTTGACAAAATAATTGTCTATTGGCATCCTAATTTTCAATTGAGGAGTTTGAGATGACCAAGTCAGAGTTGATTGCGATTCTTGCAGAGAAAAATCCATATCTGTATCAACGTGATATTGAACGGATTGTGAATTGTTTTTTTGACACCATCTCTGATGCTTTGGCTCGTGGCGATCGTGTTGAATTGCGTGGCTTTGGTGCATTTTCTGTTCGCCACCGTGAGGCCCGCCGCGGCCGCAACCCTCGTACAGGTGAAAGCGTTGATGTCGAATCCAAAAACGTGCCGTTCTTCAAAATGGGCAAAGGCATGCGGGAACGGCTTAACAAATAACCTGCTACCTGTTCCTATCGCCACATCACACCGCGCTACAATAAGATTAACACCTTCAAAAAATTGCCATTTTTTCTGTATTCATTATGATGAATATCGAAAGGGCATAGGTTTATTGAAATGAATTATCTGGGCAGGTTTCTGGGGCGAATCTTGGGTGGTGTGATCACCATCTGTTTGCTGGGTGTTGCCATTTCACTGGCCATCAGCAACCCCAATGAGATGGCGATCAGGCTTTGGCCATTAAACCATCAACTGACCCTGCCTGTTTGGCTTGTTGTGTTGGCCAGTTTTGCTATGGGGCTGATTATCGGTGGGCTGGCCATGTTGGGGTCAGTATTCGGGCTTAAGATGAATCAATTCCAACTCAAAAGAAGACTCAAAGCATTAGAAAAAGAAAAATTAGAACTATCTAATAAAATATCTGAACAGTCTAAAACTGCATCGCAACAATCTTTATTAGAGGCAAGAGATACAGCCTCCAATAAATCAAGTCGATAAACGGAAGATCATCATGGCGGATGTTAAAATCTGTGGGCTTCGTACCGCTGACGATATTAAAGCCGTTGCCAAGGCTGGCGCGCGCTGGGCAGGGTTTGTGTTTTTCCCGAAATCCCCTCGCCATCTGAGTTTATCCGAAGCCGCTGATTTGCGGGTGGCAGCGGATGAAATTGACAATCCGCCGCAAATTGTGGCGCTGACGGTTGATGCTGATGATGACGAATTGGAGGCAATTATCGCCGCCGCCCGTCCTGATCTGCTGCAATGCCATGGCGAGGAAACCCCCGAGAGGATTAGCGCCATCAAGACAAAATATGGATTGCCTGTGATGAAAGCCATTCGTGTGAAAGATGCCGATACCCTCCGATCGGCTGAGGCTTATGACGGCCATGCCGATTGGATGCTTTTTGACAGCGCCCCTCTTGATGCTGATTTGCCCGGCGGCACCGGCCATGCCTTTGATTGGGGGTTGATGGCTTCATGGCAAGGCACAACGCCTTGGATGCTGGCAGGGGGCTTAAAGGCTGAAAATATCGCTGCGGCAATTGCCATTTCCGGCGCCAAAGCAGTGGATGTATCATCAGGGGTGGAAACAAGCCCCGGAAATAAGGATCATGCGGCCATTCAACGCTTTGTATCTGAAGCGCGATAGGCTAGAACATTAAAAGTTATTGATAAGTGGAGACGTGATCATGAATGATCAGACGGCAATGAATTCATACCGTAACCAGCCTGATGAAGATGGGCGTTTCGGCATCCATGGCGGCAGGTTTGTCGCTGAAACGCTGATGCCGCTTATTCTGAATGTCGAAAAAGCCTGGAAAGACTCCCTAACTGATCAAGACTTCATTGATGAGTTGAATTATTACCGCAAGCATTACATTGGTCGTCCATCCGCCCTTTATTTTGCTGAACGCCTGACGGCTCATTTTGGCGGCGCGAAACTTTACATGAAGCGCGACGAATTAAACCATACCGGCGCCCATAAAATTAACAATGTGCTGGGGCAGGCCTTATTGGCCAAGCGCATGGGCAAGAAAAAGATCATTGCTGAAACAGGCGCGGGTCAGCACGGGGTGGCATCGGCCACGGCTTGCGCGTTGTTTGATATGGAATGTGAAGTCTTTATGGGCGCTGAAGATGTTGAACGTCAAAAGCCTAATGTAGACCGGATGCGTCTGTTGGGGGCGAAAGTTCACCCTGTGACGTCTGGCACTGGTACATTGAAAGATGCCATGAATGAAGCCCTGCGTTATTGGGTGTCCAATGCGGAGTCTCATTTCTATATCATTGGCACTGCTGCTGGCCCCCATCCTTATCCGGCCATGGTGCGTGATTTCCAATCGATCATCGGCATTGAAGCCCGTGAACAAATCTTGGAAGCCGAAGGCAAATTGCCTGATGCGCTGGTTGCTTGCATTGGCGGCGGGTCCAACGCTTTGGGCCTGTTCCATCCGTTCCTTGATGATGAAAGCGTCAAAATCTACGGCGTTGAGGCCGCGGGTAAGGGGATTGAAACCGGTGATCACGCCGCATCGTTAACCGGCGGTGTGCCTGGTGTCTTGCATGGCAACCGCACCTATCTGTTGCAGGATGCCGACGGCCAGATCAAAGATGCTTATTCCATTTCTGCTGGTTTGGATTATCCGGGCATCGGCCCTGAACATGCTTGGTTGCATGAAACAGGCCGGGTGAATTATGTCAGCGCCACCGATGATGATGCGCTGGAATATTTCCGTCTATGTTCACGCCTTGAAGGGATCATCCCTGCCCTTGAGCCTTCCCATGCGCTTGCTTTTATTGGCAAAATGATCGGCGATATGGATAAAGACCAAATTGTATTGATGAATATGTGTGGCCGTGGTGACAAAGACCTTGGCGCTGTATTGCCTATTCTTGAAGAAAGAGGACAATTATAATGCGGATTGCTGCAGCATTTGAAAAAGCAAAGGCCGAAGGACGTGCTGCCTTAGGGATTTTTATTACCGCCGGTGACCCTGATCTTGAAACCTCACGCCAGATTTTGATGGGCTTGCCCGATCAAGGCGTTGATTTTGTTGAATTGGGCATGCCTTTTTCTGACCCAATGGCCGACGGCCCGTCTATTCAGGCGGCGTCATTACGGGCGTTGAAATCAGGAACAAAATTGGCGGATGTTTTGGCATTAGCCACTGAGTTCCGTGCCGCCCATCCTGATGTGCCGCTGATTTTGATGGGATATTACAACCCGATTTATATCTATGGCGTTGATCGTTTCCTTGATGCCGCGAAAGCCGCTGGTGTTGATGGCTTGATCATGGTTGATCTGCCGCCAGAAGAAGACCAAGAGCTATGCTTGCCAGCCCGTGACGCTGGATTGGATTTCATCCGCTTGATCACCCCGACCACCGATGATGCGCGTATGCCTGTTGTCTTGGCCAATTCAAGCGGGTTTGTCTATTATGTCTCAATCACCGGCATCACCGGCACACGATCAGCCTCCGCCGATAGTATCGCGGCGGCGATGGACCGTATCCGCGCCGCCAGTGATTTGCCTGCTGTGGTGGGTTTTGGCATCAAGACCGCGGACCAAGTCCGTGAAGCCGCTGTCCATGCTGATGGCGTTGTGGTGGGGTCTGCTGTGGTGGATAAACTGGCCAATAGCCTTGATGATAAAGGCGCGGCAACAGCCAATAGCGTTAGCGATACGCTGGCCTTGGCCAAAGAACTGGCATCAGGGCGGCAACGTGCTGTATAATGGTTGATGATGGCGTTAATGGCTATCTGAACTGGAGGTATCAATGAACTGGCTTTCAAAAAACGTCCTGCCGAAAATCAAGGCACTGGTGACCCAAGAAAACGTCAAAGAAAACCTTTGGGTAAAATGCACCTCTTGCAGCCAGATGATGTTCCATCGTGAATTTGAAGATCAGTTTAACACCTGTTCAACTTGCGGCAATCATATGCCTTTGCCGCCACAACGCCGGGTGGCTATGTTGCTGGATGGTGGCGCGGGTGAAGTGATCACCCTTGAAAATCGCCAAGATGACCCCCTGCAATTCCGTGATCTAAAACGCTATAACGACCGCCTGAAAGATACCCGCAGCAAAACAGGGGTTGATGATGCGATCTTTGTTGCCGCTGGCACGATCAAAGGCCAGAACGTTGTGATCGCTGCTTTTGATTTCCGCTTTATGGGTGGGTCTATGGGACGTGCTGTTGGTGATGGCATTTTGCATGCCGCTGAAGAAGCCCTGAAACGCAATGCGGCTTTGATCACTGTCCCCTCTACAGGCGGCGCGCGTATGCAGGAAGGCATCCTGTCCTTGATGCAATTGCCGCGCACCATTATTGCTGTCAATAAAATGAAAACCGCAGGCCTGCCCTATTTGGTGTTGCTGGCCCATCCCACCACTGGCGGGGTGACCGCCTCTTTTGCCATGTTGGGGGATATTCATATCGCTGAACCTGGTGCGATTATTGGCTTTGCTGGCCGCCGCGTTATTGAAGAAACGGTTCGTGAAAAACTGCCTGCTGATTTCCAAACCGCCGAATATTTGATGGAACATGGCATGGTCGATATGGTGACACCACGGTCTCAACAGCCTGAAGTCATTGGCCGTATTCTTTCCATGCTGATGGATCAACCCGCGAAAGCCGCAGAATAACCTGATGTCCGCTGCCCTTATTCGTGCTGAAGCAGCCCTTGAACGGCTGGCTTTGCTTCATCCCAAATTAATTGATCTGGGGCTTGACCGTGGTCTAGGGCTCTTGGCAAAACTGGGAAATCCTCAGCATCAATTGCCGCCTGTTTTCCATGCGGCTGGCACCAATGGCAAAGGTTCAACCCTTGCCTTTATCCGCGCTATGATCGAAGCCAGTGGCCAGACTATCCACGGCTATTCATCGCCGCATCTGGTGCGATTCCATGAACGTATCCGCATTTCCAGCGCATTGATCAATGATGATCAACTGGCGGATTTGCTGGAAGAAGTCGAAGCCGTTAATGGCAATGACCCAATGACGTTTTTTGAGATCACCACCGCCGCCGCCATGCTGGCCTTCAGCCGCAATCCTGCCGCCGCGACTTTACTTGAAACAGGATTAGGTGGGCGGGCTGATTCGACCAATGTCATTGCCAATCCTGCGGTTAATATCATCACCCCCATTGCCCGTGACCATGAACATTTCTTGGGCGATACGATTGCTGCTATTGCTGGCGAAAAAGCCGGAATTATGCGCCGTGACGTGCCGTGCTTTAGTGCTGAACAAGAGCCTGACGCCCGCCAAACCTTGCGTGAGTATGCAGATACTTTGGGCACACCGCTTTATATGGCTGGGGAAGATTTTTCCATCACCCCCGAAGGCGATGGCGTGAAGGTTATCCTTGGCACAAGAACAGTGCATTTGCCGAAACTAGGGCTGCGGGGCATCCATCAGGCGGAAAACGCAGGGCTTGCGGCCGCCGCGGTGATGACTGTTTTTCCTGATCTGGATGATGCGACTTTGGCGAACGGTGCCGCCAGCGCCGAATGGCCAGGGCGAATTCAAAACCTAAACCATGGGCAATTGATTGAAAATCAGGATAACCCTATTTCGGTTTGGCTGGATGGCGCGCATAACGCCCATGGCGCCACGGCCTTGGCCAAGACCTTGCCGCAACTTGCTGATGGCGATTGGGTTTTGATCTGTGGGGCGCTTAATACCCGCGATCCAAAAGATTTTTTAACGCCGTTGAAAGATCAAATCAGCCACGCCATCTGCTTGACCATCCCTGACCAAGACGCCAGCCTGCCCAATCATGTGATCGCTGAGGCCGCCCGTGATATTGGCTTTAATGCAGAGACCAGCACCGATATTAAAACAGCCATGGAACAGGCTTATACGATCGCTGAAAAAATCGGGAATCAAAAAAGACCCGGCAATATCATTATCGCAGGGTCCTTATATCTCGCGGGTCATGTCTTAACGGTAAACCAGACACTTCCTGATTAATTGAAGACTGATCAAGCCTGATTATAGGCTTTGTTCAACCCATTCGCTGAGTTTTGATTTTGGCGCCGCGCCGATCTTCTCGGCTTTGACTTCACCTTTATCAAAGATCAACAAGGTTGGGATGCCGCGCACACCATATTGCATCGGGGTTTGCGGGTTTTCGTCAATATTGACCTTAACAATTTTGACCTTGCCCGCCATTTCGTCTGAGATTTCTTCAAGCGCTGGGCCGATCACTTTACAAGGGCCGCACCATTCTGCCCAAAAATCAACAACCACAGGCAGGTCGGATTCAAGCACTTCAGTGGTAAAATCATTATCAGTGGTGGTGACTGTAGGCATGGTGAACTCCCTCATTAATTCTAGTCTTAATGTAAGAAGACTAGACGTGACCGTCAAGATGTAGAGGTTAAAAGTCTTTCAATCACCATATCCATGGTTTTTTCATCTGCCCAATGGATAGCGGCGTTTTCTGTATAAACAAGCCCTGCTTTAATGCTATGGCTAGGGTAGATGCCCCCCAAGACATGGCGGTAGATGGCCATCTGGTTGATATAATCCGGTGAAATATCGTCTTGGCCTTGCGGCGGCTGGCCTGTTTTAAAATCAATAATCATGACTTGATCATCTGTTATCAACAGCCTGTCAATCACGCCGCTGACAATATGATCCCCCACCCGCCCTGAAATTGGCACTTCGACGCGGGCGTTATCATCAAAAATATTGGCCAGATCAGGGTTTGATAATAACCCCATGACGTCTTTTATGATCTTATCCTTGGCGGCATCATCAATCACATGGGAAGGATGCGGGGCAAAAATCCGCGCCGCCGCCCGCGTCTGTTGATCTCCATCCAATCCGGGCAGAATTTCCAGCAACCGGTGGGTGATGGTGCCGCGCAACATAGCCAATTGGCGCGCTTGACCTGACGGTGAGGCGCCGCCATCGCTGATCTGATATCGTGATGGCGACAGCGGACGCGGCGGCGTTTCTTCAACAGGGGCCTGTTGATGCAGCCAAGATGGGGCTGTAATGGGATCCGCCTCTTTCGCACCATCCATATGGTGGTCATCTTGCGGCGGTGCCAATTGCGGGGTTGAGAGAGAGATTCCATTGCCATCAGGGCGCGGCACTGTGCCTTCAAGGCGTTCCAGAGCGGTGCGGCAAATCTGATACCAACTGCCGTCCAATTTGCGTTTGCGACTTGCCTCAAACCCTGCAATCAACACGCCTTCTTCAGCCCTTGTCAGCGCCACATATAAAAGGCGGTTGGCTTCTTCTTGGGATTTTTCTTTGGCCTTTTGCTTGGCCTTGGCGACAGGCTCAACCTCTGGCGTGAATTCATTGGCCACCGATTTGACCGGCAGCATCATGCCTTCATGTTCCAGACTAATAAGCGGGTCAGATTTTGATGATGCCAGCAACATATCCGGCAAGATCACCACTGGCGATTCCAAGCCTTTTGACCCGTGGATGGTCATGATTCTAATCTCATCATTATTATTGGCATTGCCATCGCGGGTCACTTCTAAATCACTGTCTTTGATCATGGTTAAGAACAATTGCAGTGATGGCGGATGGACAGTTTCAAAGTCACGCAAGATATTCAAAAATTCAGCCAAGATATCAATCACCGGCGCGCCAAGCCGCTTGATGAAGGCCAAACGTTGATCGGTGGTCAGCACATCTTGATAAAACTCATAGGGCGTCAGGGTTTCAGCAAGCCCCAACCATGCTGTTAATTTTCCATGGGCTTCGGCATAGATTGGGTCTTCATTTTCGGCAGCGAATTGCGCCAATTGCTGCATCAAACTGGCCTCACCCCTATTATGGGCCAAGGCAAAGAGATGGTCTTCATCAAGCCCCAGCAAGGGTGATTTTAACACCGCCGCCAATGTCAGGTCATCTTCAGGCAATAGCATGGCATGGCCCAAGGCGATTAAATCCATCACCGCGACATGATCCAGCATTTTGACGCGGTCCGCCCCCGCCAGTGGCAATCCTGCCAGCCGCAATTCTCGGTCCAGCATCAAGCCAAAACGGTCTCTTTTCTTCAACAGGATCATGATATCACCAGGGCGCATCACCCGGCCTTTGGCGGGCAAAACCCGCTGGCCAATCCATGATTTTAAAATCTCTGCAATTTGCACCGCCAGTCGTTGTTCGGCGCTGGCTTGGCTGCCACCATCGGCGACGGTGAAGGCTTCCAGCGTTGCGTTGTCTTCTTTTTCTTCTTGGATCGGGTCTAGGATTTCAACAAAACCAGCATCGCCTGATCGCGCCACGGGGTGCTGTGGCAAGTCATCCCCCAACCCGATGAGGCCGCCGTCTAATCCCGCCACTTCATCCACCAATTGCAGAATTGGGGCGGCTGTTCTGAACGATGTGTTCAATGGCACTTCGGCAAAAGGTTTATGGGCTTGGCCTGATAGATTTTGGAAATACTGGCGCTGGTTTTGAAACAATTCAGGCCGGGCGCCTTGAAACGAATAAATCGACTGTTTGAAATCACCAACAGAAAACAAGGACCTGTCTGGCGTTTGGCCTTGGTCTTCGGTGTTATCGACAAAAAACTCAGTGGCGATCGCTGTCAGAATTTGCCATTGTTCAGGGCTGGTGTCTTGGGCTTCATCGATCAGCAAATATTTAAGCCCGCGATCAAGTTTATACCGCACCCATGATGCGCCGCCATCTTGCTGCAATAAACGGATGGTCTGATGGATCAGGTCATCATAATCCATCAGGCCGACATCTGTTTTGCGGCGGTGATAGCCTGACGCCATTTCTGAAGACACCATATAAAGATCATAGGTCAGCATCGCCACATCAATGCCGTTCAGCCGTTTCAATACGGTTTGGATACTGGCGGTGATGCGTTGAAAAACGTCAGCCAAATCAGGGTAAGAATCCAAATTCTTTTTGCTGGGGATATTGGATCGCGCCTCACCTTTTTGGGTTAAAAACACTTCCACCAGATCCATGAAATGTTCAGGTTTTTTGTCCTCATCCAAGCCCATCCAATGGGCAAGGCCGTTGCTGAATTTCTGTTCGGTGGCATTGCCTTCACGGCAAACCCGAATAAGCCGTTGCAATTGATCGTCAGGAAGATTTGCCGCCGCTTCAGCCGCAATCGCTTTCTTACTGGCTTCAGGGTTTTCTGCAGCATCCCTCACCCCTAGGGCATCAAAGAGACGTGTTTTCAACCCCACAGGGTTGCTGCGCGCCATGGCCAAAACATCGGGGAAAGCCAGCATCTGGCTGGTCAAATCCACCATATGATTTTCAGCAATATGTTGCCCCAAAGACAATAATGATCCCGTGACAAGAGGATCAGCCGAGGTCAGAATTTGAGCCTGGGCTTGGGTTTTCAACATCCTAATCTGATCATCGCTGGCCAGATCAAAATAGGGCTGCACCCCTGCTTCGAGAGGAAACCGCCTGAGCACGGATTGGGCAAAGGCATGGACCGTTTCAATCCGCACCCCTGTGGGTTGGTCAAGAAGATGGGCAAACAACTGCCGCGCCCGTTTGATCTGATCTTGGCTTGGGCGGGGGATGCCCATATTTGCAATCTCACTGGTCAGATCCGTTTCAGCAATCACCGCCCAACGTGCCAATGTCGCAAACAAACGGTCGCGCATTTCCGCTGCCGCTGCCCGTGTATAGGTTACTGCCAGAATATCAGTCACCGCAGCGCCATTAATCAGCAAACGTAAAATACGGTTAGTCAAAACCCGGGTTTTGCCTGTGCCAGCATTGGCGGAAACCCAAACAGATTGCGCGGGGTCTGCCGCCTTATATTGCGCCTGAACCGCTTCATTGATAATGGCTTGTTTCAAATTGGGGTCGAAATCAGTCATGCGCCATCGTCCCCGTCATCGGTCATAATGCTCCATTCCGCGACCCGCGCCAGATGACGATAATCGCTATAGGGATTGGCTTCATCGGCAACAGGTTCAGCCCGATAGCCTCGGTCAGGGTTTTGAAACGCCGCCAGCAAATTAGTTAACCCTTGTCGGGTTTGATCGATATAATCATCATTCTTTGGCGTGACTTGAGCCATCTTTCCTGCCGCGTTGCGCTTGCCGGATAATTTCCAATAAAATAATAATATCTCGTCAAAAACAGCAGGGCCTGATGCGGTGATCGGGGCAAACCCGCCATCGGCCAAAATCAACGCCTCAACCAGCATTTGCAACGCCCGCCCCCCTTCGACGGCTTTTTTGGCAGGCGCTGTGCCTGTTTTATAATCAATAATCGTGGCGGTGTTATTCATGCCGCAATCAATCCGGTCCGCCCGCGCCGTGATGATATGGTCAACACCGGCGGCGGATAGGGTAACCTGGCCTTCAATTTCGGCATGGCTTTGGGCTTTATGCCCTGCCCTGATGCGTTCTTGTTCGGCAATAAACTTGGCAATTTCTTCAAACCTTGGCCACCAAAATGCCATGACCTGAGGATTATCTTTATATGGCGCGAAAGCCAACTCCCCTGCTTTGATCAGCGCATCAAAGGCTTGGTCAACGGGCAATGGTTGCGGGTGGGCTTCGATAAACGCCGCCAGCGCATCATGGATAAGTGTCCCCCGATCAGCCGCGCCTAAATCTTCTTCTAAATCTGGTAAGGCCTTAAGATCAAGGATACGGCGGGCATAAATCGCATAGGGGTCGCGCAATAATGTATCCAATCCTGTTGCGGAAAACTGCCTTGGTCGGAGTTCAACTTTTGGTTTTGGCTCAGGTCTTGGGCATGGTTCCACCGCCAAGGCTTTGGGGGTTAACGCTTCCGCAAGACCAATAAATCGACCGGAGTCAGGCCATGATAATTGCGCCACATCCAAGACAGCATCAATCCGCCGCAACCATCGTGAAACTTGGGTGGGGGCGCCTTGATCGCGTCCGGCTTGGGTGATCAGCACTTCTGGTCTGGCCATGGCCATCACCGCATCATGGGCGGCATGGCCAATGCGCCAATGGGCGTGGGGCAGGCCAAAATCAACCCGCATGGTATTGCTCATCCATGGGTCGGCTGGCGTTTCAGGGGGCGAAATACCCTCATTCATACCGCCTAAGATGGTCAGGTCAGCGGCCTGCATCCGGGCTTCCACCGTGCCTAAAATCGACAGCCGCGGGTGATCAATATGATCGGGATATATCACCTCACCTGCCATCAAGACTTGCAGCACCGATGGATAGGCTTGCGCCTCAAGTGGTGTGGCCTGACCATGCAGCCCTAATTTATGCATAAACTTGGCCAGCCTTGTGCCATCTTGGCCTTGCCATGGCTCAAGGGTTTCAGCATCAGGGCTCGCCGCCAATAATTCAGCCGCACGGCCATGGGCATCAGCAAAATCAGCAAGGGTTAGATTGATCCGCCCTTCTAAAGCCATCAAGGGCATCATTGGCTCAATCAAATGGCGGTCAACAAACTGGCCAAGGGATTTGCTTTTATCATGGGCTTTGGCGGCGATGGCTTTCAGCCCGCCTTCAATTTTAGGCCCCCGCAAAACAAGCCGTTCCAATTTTCGCAATTCTTGGCGGAAGACAGATTTATCAAGCCCTGCTGAAGCCAAGCGATGCCGCGCCATGGCCAGTAGCGGGACAACCGCAAAATCAGATTGCCATGCTTCAATGATCAATTGCATGAAATGCGCGGGTGACGTATCGCTTAATTTCTGCCCTGCGCTGGACGATACCATTACCCCCCAGCGTTTTAATTCTCCTGAAACCATTTGCGAAAGCCGCTGATCACCGCTGATCAACATGGCGGTTTTGCCGGGGGTTTCCAACACCTCACGCATGGCCAGCGCGATCACTTCAGCCTCTTGGCGGCGGTCATAGCAATCCACCCGCATCAAGCCGTTTAAACTGCTGGGTTTAACATCTTGACGTTCAGGGATCAGTCGCCATTGGCCTGATTGCTGAGCCGGGCGCATGGCCTCCCGCAAGAGCGCCAACCTGCCAGTTGCGCCAGCATCATAGCGATCGGGGGATGCCGCAACACCCGGCCATAACCCGATTTCATCCCGCGCCACATTAAGCACGTCACATAAATGCGCCAACGGATATTGCGGATGGGCAACCAGCCCTGCATCAAAAAACCCATCAGCAGATTTATTGGCAGAGGCGGCGGTTTGATCAGCCGCTTGATCATCGGGCTGCACCTTTTCACGATCTGACGTTAAGATGCGCCAATCATCTTCAGGCATATCCATATCAAGCCCGGGCAAGACCAAATGCCCCCTTGGCAGGGTCAAAACCGCTTTCATTAAACGTTGGGTTGATGCCACCGACCCTGTTGAACCTGCGATAATCACCAAGCCTTTCGGCGGGTTTTTCTGCCATGCTTCAGCACGGGCTTCGATAGCGGCATTGCGCCAAATCACAGGATCAGATAAGGATTTTTCGGCCAGCACATCAGGCCATGATTGCGTGACAATTTTAAGGAAGTTTAAAATCCGTTGCCAATGCCCCGCATGGTCACCTTCGGTCAGGCTTTCCAATTGGGCGGGGTCGCATCCTGCTGTTTGCATTTGATCAAGGAACTGCCCCAAGGCGCGGGCCAGCGCGATCACTTCAGCATCGGATAAGGCGGCTAAATCTGTTCCCACCAGAAATTGCCTTACCAATCGGCTTAGGATCAATTGCCGATCCAGCCCATCGATAATCGGCGGTTTGTCTTCAGCATCCCATCCCGCGGCAATCAATTCCGCAGCATCTTCATCAATATCGCCAATCGGCATCATCCTTGGCAGAAGTTGCGACTTCCCCTCTGCGATCCGTAAAAATGACGTCCGTAATGATTTTGACAAGCGGCGATTTGGCAACAATATAATGCTGTCCGACATATCTTGCGGGTCTGCCACCATCGCCAGAATCCCCCGCGCCAGATCATCGGCAAAAGGCCGCCCTGCTGGAATATGATGGAGATGTCCTTGACGCAATTCAGGCATGGGCGTGATGGTATCCAGAGTGAATTGATAGGCAACAACGGCTTAAATATACTTCCAAAAGTATAGGGTAAGCCCGTGCCAAACTCTAGTCCTGCTGACGGATAAGTCGCGTCATCTTCTCATGACGCACCGCTTCAATAAAACATGAGGCTACAGCGCAAGAGAGGCAAGACGTTCGGGCCAACCCGCCGCTTCACCGCCTTTGATGGATAACACCCGCGCCGCGCCATCATCGATGGGCTCAATTTCAATTTGCAACGCTTCGGCTGGCAATAACCCTGCCAGCCGGTCTGGCCATTCAATGATCATGGCATGACGAGACAATGCTTCATCAAATCCCAGTTCGATCACTTCATCAGGGCCGTCAAGCCGCCAGAGATCAAAATGCCAAATCTCACGGCCAGCGTCGGTGTCATCAGGCCAAGGATAGGGTTGAACCAAGGTGAAAGTCGGGCTTGGAATATCATCTGACGCCAGCCCTGCGTCTTCAAGAATACGGCTGATCAGCCCGCGGGCAAGGGTGGATTTTCCTGCCCCCAAGCCGCCTTCAAGGGTGATGACATCACCACTCTTTAAAAGCCGCGCAAGAGAATGGCCGAAAGCAGACATTGCCTCCGGCCCTTCTAATGTGGTCGTCAACACCATGATGGGTGGATTAGTAGCGGTACTGATCTGTCTTGAACGGGCCTTGCTGTTCAACACCGATGTAATCAGCCTGCTGCTTTGACAATTCTGTTAATTGCGCACCCACTTTTTCAAGATGAAGCAGGGCAACTTTTTCATCCAAATGACGCGGCAAAGTATAGACTTTATTGTCGTATTTTGATGCGCTTTCCCACAGTTCAATCTGGGCTAACACCTGATTGGTGAAAGACGCTGACATGACGAATGATGGGTGGCCGGTGGCACAGCCCAAATTCACCAAACGGCCTTTTGCCAGCATGATGATTTTCTTGCCGTCCGGGAATTCAACTTCATCAACCTGAGGCTTCACTTCGCTCCAGTTCATGTTGCTGAGGGCATCAACCTGAATTTCATTGTCGAAATGGCCAATGTTACAAACGATGGCACGGTCTTTCATGTCACGCATATGATCAAGATTAATGACGTCTTTATTGCCGGTGGCGGTGACGAAAATATCTGCCTTCTTAGCGGCGGTTTCCATGGTCACCACTTCATAACCTTCCATGGCGGCTTGCAATGCGCAAATCGGGTCAATTTCAGTGACCATCACACGGGCACCACCTTGACGCAAAGATGCAGCAGAGCCTTTGCCAACATCACCGTAACCAGCGACAACAGCAACTTTACCCGCCAGCATCACATCAGTTGCACGGCGAATGCCATCGACCAGTGATTCACGGCAACCATAAAGATTGTCGAACTTTGACTTAGTAACACTGTCATTGACATTGATGGCTGGGAACGGCAATTCACCTTTTTCAGCCAATTGATAAAGCCGCAAGACACCTGTTGTGGTTTCTTCGGACACGCCTTTGATGGCATCACGCTGAGCGGTGAACCAGCCTGGGCTTGACGCCAGACGCTTTTCAATCTGGGCTTTTAAATAGGTTTCTTCTTCGGATGTTGGCTCAGCAATAATCGTTTCACCCGCTTCAGCCTTGGCGCCAAGCAAGATATACATAGTGGCATCACCACCATCATCCAGCACCATATTGGCAGGCGCGCCATCAGACCAATCAAAAATCTTATCAACAAAAGCCCAGTATTCCTCCAGGGTTTCACCCTTATGGGCAAAAACCGGAATGCCGCGATCCGCAATCGCCGCCGCCGCTTGGTCTTGGGTTGAGAAAATATTACAAGATGACCAGCGGATATCCGCGCCCAGATCAGCCAATGTTTCAATCAAAACTGCGGTTTGAATGGTCATATGCAAACAGCCCGCAATACGCGCGCCTGCAAGGGGTTTCTTGCCTTGGTATTCATCACGCAACGCCATCAGGCCCGGCATTTCAACTTCAGCAATGGCGATTTCTTTATGGCCCCATTCAGCCAAACTAATATCGGCTACACTATAATCCGTCATCTTGTTCACCTTTTTTGGAAATATGGGAATGATATATCAAATCAGCCCTGAATAATCAATCTGTGCTTCGTTATTCAATTTGCAACGCTAAGAGATGGATTTATTTGATCTGCCGATGGTTCAGGCTGACCTGATGCCCCATGGAGCGGATCACTTGAGCAACGGTTTCCGCCGCGAACACGGAACGATGACGCCCACCTGTGCAGCCAAAAGCAATGCTGAATTGAGGGCGGCCTTCTTGGGCAAATCGCGGCAAGGTTTCTTCCAGCAATGTGGTCAGCGCCGTCATCCAGCGATGAAAAGCAGGATTGCCTGAAATGAAATCACCTACAGGCGCGTCACGCCCAGTTAATGCCGCCAGCCCATCCTGCCAATGCGGATTATCCAAAAACCGCATATCCAGCACCATATCCGCATCTTGAGGGATGCCATGACGATATGAAAAACTGCTGATGAAAACAGGCATTTGCAAAGGGTTGATATCATCTCCTAGCCCCAATTGAGACAGTAAAAGAGACCTGAAATTAGTGGGGTTAGACCCTGTTGTATCAATCGTGATATCGGCGATCTCTCCGATCGGCACCATCAACTCCCAATCACGGTGGATGGCATCAGCCAAGCCCCTAGCGGCATCATTAGCGGCGTCATGCTCATCCAAAGGATGGTGGCGACGGGTGGCATTAAAACGCCGCGCCAATTCTTGTTCGGATGCGGTGAGGAAAACCAATTGCACTTGACCGGGCAACCTGTTTTTCAAATCAATCATCAGATCATGCAAACCTTTGACATGAAAGCCAGACGTGCGCCCATCCAATGAGACCGCGACTTGACGCCCCCCTGTTTCAACCTCAAGGCTGATCAATTGATTGATCAATGAAAACGGCAGGTTATCAATGGCTGAAAACCCAGCATCTTCAAGGATGTTCAACGCTGTTGAATAGCCTGAACCTGCCAGCCCTGCGATTAAAACCAGCCTTGGTTT
>WTHX01000112.1:22488-28276 GCA_011522975.1 Alphaproteobacteria bacterium
GTGATTTTGGCTTGGCCTTTTTGCCTTGTGAGCGCCAAGGTGATGGTGCCGCCCTTTGGGCTAAACGACATGGCATTGACGTAGATATTATCCAAAACCTGCACCAGACGATCAACCGCCACATGGACATAGATCGGTGTTTTAGGCAGTTTCACCTCAAGGTGAATTTGTTGCGTTTGATCATTGGACCAATGCCTTGAGGCGGCAAAATTATTGATCAAATCCCCGAGATCAATTGTTTCATATTCGGCCTGTGATAAATCTGCATCCAAACGGCTGGCGGCAGAGATATCCGTGATCAAGCGATTGAGCCGCCCCACATCATCCAGAATAATCTGCATCAATTTATCTTGCTGGTCTTTGTCATCCAGTCTGGCCATTGTTTCCACCGCTGAACGCAAAGACGTCAGAGGGTTTTTCAATTCATGGGACACATCAGCGGCAAAAGAGGCGGTGGCTTTCATGCGGGCGTGCAATTCATCGGTCATGGCCGAAAGATCCCGCGCCAAAGTGCCAATCTCATCACGGCGATTGATCAAATCAGGCATGGCCAGTGATTGAAATTGATTAAGCCGCACCTGATTAGCGCGCCGTGCCAAAGTTGAAATCGGGCCAATAATCGATTGCGACAGGTAAAACGCCAGAACAATCGTGATCAAGAGTATCCCGAAAAACACTTGAAAGAATGTGTATTGCACTTGGGCGATATCACGTTCGACTTGTTCGCCCGATGCTGTCACCAACAAGGCCCCACGAACGACCCGCAAATTTCTGATCGGCACCGCCACCCCTAAGACCAATTGACCTTTGCGATCCCGCATCACCAAACTGCCTGGCTCACCTGTTAAGGCTTTTTGAACAGCGGGAAAATCTTCAGCCGAAATATTGCGGCCTTCACGATATAACGGGACGTTATCACGCGGCGAAATAAAATCCCCAAACATGGAGACCATATCCCTCAGCCACGCATCAACCCCGCGTTCAACCATATCTTGCCGCTTGATGACTTTAATATTGGGCGGCGAAAGGCGGCTGGAATTAAAACTGTCGGAAATCATCGTGCCGTTGGGTTGGAAAATGCGAATGCGCGCATCAGGAATAGACGCGATTAATTGCGATGCGCGCTGCACGGTTAATTCAGAAATACGCCGTTGGGCTTGGGCTGAAAATTGAGCATCCGTCATACCAATGGTGCGGGCCAATGTGTTGCCTTGGCGATAAAGCGCGTCAATTTCAGATTTCAGAACTGTCGATCGGTATTGATCAACATGCAACAACCCCAAAAAAAACATGGCCGTGGGGAAAACCACAATCACCAAAATCCGCAAAGTGAGCAGTGAGATCACCCGCGGTTTGTGATGCTGATGTGGTGTTTTAACGGCCATAACGCGTCCTGATATCATTGCTTGAGGCATGACCGCCCCCAAAGATAATCAAGAGGACGTCATCAAGGGGAAGTGATCAGGCTTCTATGTATTTATAGCCTACACCATAAAGCGTCTCAATTGAATCAAATGACGGGTCGACATCACGGAATTTACGCCGCAGCCTTTTGATATGGCTGTCAATGGTGCGATCATCGAGATAAGTTGTCTCCCCATAAGCAGCATCAAGCAATTGGTCTCTATTTTTGACCACGCCAGGGCGCTTTGCCAATGACGATAGAATCAAAAATTCTGTCACTGTCAATTTCACATCCATATCTTTCCAGGTGCAGGAATGACGATCAGGATGAATAGCCAAATGCCCAATATTAATCGCGGCTTCACTTGAAGGTTGATCCATCTGTTCGGCCCGACGCAATACAGCCCTGACCCGTTCCAGCAAGAGCCGTTGCGAAAATGGCTTGGTGATATAATCATCTGCCCCCATCCGCAATCCAAGGGCTTCATCCAGCTCATCATCTTTGCTGGTTAGGAAAATAACTGGCAATTGCGAGTTTTCACGGATCTTAGCCAGAAGTTCCATACCGTCCATCCGCGGCATTTTAATATCCAGAATGGCCAATTCCGCAGGGCGTCGGCGCAACCCAATCAGGGCTTGTTCACCATCGCTATAGGTGTCAACATCAAAACCTTCCGATTCAAGCATGATCGAAACTGAAGTAATAATATGCTGGTCATCATCAACAAGAGCAATTCGGCTGGCCATGGCAATTTTCCAATAACATGATTTAAACGTTCATTTTATTATATCACATATAGAGGCAAGATCATGGCAGAGAGATGACCAATTTAGGCAAAACTTTGGTCTTGTCCTAAGGGATGCGCGGCAACAAAAGTTACACGCCAGGCAAGATTAATGCGCTTCATCCCAAGATGCCCCCATATTGGCATCGGCAATCAATGGCACTGATAAATCCAGCACAGGTTTCGCCGCGCCTTCCATGACAGACTTAATCAAGGCAATCGCATCATCAGCGGCATCTTTCGGGCATTCAAAAATCAATTCATCATGGACTTGCAACAGCATCTGTGCCGGCGATGCCGCATCTTTAAGGGCTTGCGGCATCCGCACCATGGCTTGCTTGATGATATCCGCCGCCGTGCCTTGGATCGGGGCATTGATGGCTTGCCGTTCCGCAAACCCACGCTGAGCGCCATTCGAAGAAGTGATACCTTGAATATAAAGCCGCCGCCCATAGAGCGTTTCAACAAACCCATCTTCACGGGCTTTCAATTTCATTTCATCCATATAGGTTTTAATGCCCGGAAAGCGTTCAAAATAGGCGGAAATATAAGACCGTGCTTCGGATTGGGGGATGGTCAATTGCCGGGCCAGCCCAAAGCCTGAAATGCCATAAATAATGCCAAAGTTAATGGCTTTCGCCCGCCGTCTTGTTTCTGATGTCATTTCCGCAAGCGGTACGCCAAACACCTCGGATGCGGTCTGGGCGTGAATATCAACACCATGGTTAAACGCATCAATCATACTGGTTTCATTGGCAATATGCGCCACCAGCCGCAATTCAATTTGTGAATAATCTGCTGAGATTAAGACCGCGCCATCTTCAGGCACAAAGGCGGTTCTGATTTGCCGGCCTTCGGCTGTCCGGATGGGGATATTTTGCAAATTCGGATCAGACGAAGACAGCCGCCCTGTCGATGCCCCCACCATGGAAAATGATGTATGCACCCGCTTGGTTTCGGGGTGAATAGAGGTCACCAGCGCATCAGCATAGGTTGATTTCAATTTCGCAATTTGCCGCCATTCCAAGACTTTTTCTGCAATCTCAACACCAGCGGCGGCCAGATCATCCAGCACATCGGCGTTGGTTGACCACGCCCCTGTTTTTGATTTCTTACCGCCTTCAAGCGCCATTTTATCAAACAGGATTTCACCCAATTGTTTCGGGGAACCGATGTTAAATTCTTCACCGGCAAGGGCGTGAATCTCACCTTCCAGCCGCTTCAACACTTCGGCAAAATGCTGGCTCATGCGGGATAGGGCTTGGCGATCAACCTTGATGCCTTCGGCTTCCATATCGGCCAAGACTTGGATCAGGGGTCGTTCAAGGCGTTCATACACCCTTGTTTTGCCCTCTTGTGCCAGCCGCGGTTTTAACAGCATCCACAACCGTAAGGTCATATCAGCATCTTCAGCCGCATAGCCCAAGGCATCTTCGGGACTGACTTCATCAAAGGTGATTTTCTTTGCCCCTTTGCCGCAAATCTCACTATAGGGGATCATGTCATGGTCAAGGTGGTATTGCGCCAGATCATCCAATTTATGGCTGGATCGCGCCCCTGCATCCAAAACAAAAGACAGGCACATCGTGTCATCAATCGGCGATACATGAAACCCGCCGTTTACCTGACGGCTAAGGACATGGGCATCGTATTTCAAATTATGCCCGACTTTCAAAACCGCATCATCCGCCAATAATGGCCGCAAAGCGTCAAACACCACATCTGGTTCCAACTGGCCTTCGGCAAGGTTTTGGGCATCGCCGCCATCGCCCAAATCACCGCCCAAATCCAATTGCCCTTGGGGGGCGGATGCGGCTTTGCCATGGCGAAGCGGGATGTAACAGGCTTGCCCCGGCGCCACCGCCATGGATATCCCCACCAGCATGGCTTGGGACGCGGTCAGAGACGTGGTTTCGGTATCCACCGCCACAACCCCCGCTGCTTTCGCCATCGCCACCCAACGCGACAGACCATCGCTCGTGGTGACCAATTCATAATGCTGGTCGACAGCTGATAATTGCGGCGCTTCAGCACCGCTGGCCGACGTCTCACCTGATGAAGATTGGCTTGATTCGGCTGATGGTTTTGCGGTTGGCTCCGCCCCGATCCGTGTTAACAAGCGGTTGAAATTCTGGCTTTCTAAAAACGCTGTTAAAGTGGCGAGATCAAACCGTTGATAGGTTGTATCCGCCAAGGCAATCGGCAAAGGAGCATAGTCATCCAGCCGAACCAATTGCCGCGATATCCGCGCCATTTCCGCATGTTCAATCAGGTTTTCGCGGCGTTTCGGCTGTTTAATCTCCCCCGCCCGCTCCAGCAAAGCATCCAAATCACCGTAAGCATTAATCAATTCGGCGGCGGTCTTGACCCCAATACCAGGCACGCCTGGCACGTTATCGGTTGAATCGCCTGCCAAGGATTGCACATCGACGACTTTATCAGGGGTGACGCCAAATTTCTCAATGACTTCGTCATGGCCAATGGTTTTTTGCTTCATCGGATCCAGCATGGTGACGCCGGGCCTGACCAATTGCATCAAATCTTTATCGGATGACACGATAATGACATCCATATCATCATCACGACCAACCCTGGCATAGGCGGCGATCAAATCATCTGCCTCAAAGCCTTCATGTTCAGCCATCGGTAAATTAAGCGCGACTGTGGCTTCCCTGATTAAGGGGAATTGCGGGATTAATTCTTCCGGCGTCTCCCCACGATTGGCTTTATAGTCGGGGTAGATTTTATTGCGGAAATTCTCCCGCGCCTGATCCAGCACCACAATGACATGATCAGGGGCCATATCATCCACCAATTTCATCACCATATTGGTGAAGCCGTACACCGCGTTTACAGGCGTGCCGTCTTTTCTTGTCATTGGTGGCAGGGCGTGAAAAGCCCTGAAGATATAGGCTGACCCGTCAATCAGTATGAGTTTTTTATTGCTCATTCTGTGGTCTCAACAGGGGTATGCCCCCGCATCACATAAAGACGCGAACAATAGGTGCAGGCGATCTGGTTTTCTTCACCCAAATGCAACCATACCCTTGGATGACCAAGAGCCCCGCCGCCACCATCACAAGCCACGCGTTTTTGATCCACTTCAATGATTTCGAATTGCGGTACTGCACTGGCAGATTGGAGGCTTTGATTGGACATGGCCATGATCTCTTGGTGGTTAAATATGGTGAAACTTACCTTGCCATCATCCTCAATCTGAGGGGTTTTTGCAAGGCAGCATTTTGACCTTTTCTGATCGCAATAAGGGTGCCATAAGAAATGTCAAATTGAGCCGGCCTTAGCCTGACGCATCAAAAGGCGCCCCTTGAAGCCGTATCGATAGACCCCACATCAACAGTATAATTTTAAAGATTGCCCTCAGAGACTCTTATGACAATTGATGAATCCCTCGCCCCTCAAGATGGTTTTGCCTTGCGGCTGAATAAATTGGACAAAACCTATGGGGGCCGGAAAGGCAAGCCAGGCAAACACGCGCTTAAATCAATGACGCTGGATATTCCAAGGGGCTGTATTTTCGGGCTGCTGGGGCCCAATGGGGCGGGCAAATCAACCTTGATCAATATTCTGGCAGGCACGGT
>WTHX01000056.1 GCA_011522975.1 Alphaproteobacteria bacterium
CATATTCTGTTGTCTCATATCCGCCCTGAAAAGAAGCCGTAATCCATGACCTCCACCCCGCTCAGCTTTACCTGGCAAAGTACCGACACCAACACCGAAATGGCGATTACCGCTCGCAATGTTATCAAAACCTATAAGGGCTCATCAGCCACCGGCCCGAAACAGGCGCTGAGCGGCATCGACCTCAATGTTCCGAAAGGCGGCATATTCGGCCTGTTGGGGCCGAATGGGGCTGGTAAATCCACCTTTATCAATATTCTTGGCGGCACGGTGGTGAAGACCAGCGGTACCGTTACGGTCTGGGGCACAGACCTTGATCAGGACCCGCGTCAGGCCCGGGCCAATATCGGCATTGTGCCGCAGGAATTAAATATCGATGCGTTTTTCACCCCCCGCGAAACACTGGAGATGATGGCCGGCATGTTTGGCGTGCCTGAAAATGAACGCCGCAGTGATGAAATCTTGGCCGAAGTTGGGTTAACTGACCAAGCCCATGCCTATGCCCGGACGCTTTCAGGTGGGATGCGGCGGCGTCTTTTGGTGGCCAAAGCCATGGTCCATCAACCGCCTATTCTGGTGCTGGACGAACCCACCGCGGGGGTGGATGTGACCTTGCGTCAAAAACTCTGGCAATTGATCCGCGAGTTAAACGATCAAGGCGTGACGATTATCCTGACCACCCATTATCTGGAAGAAGCCGAAGCCCTGTGTGACCGGATTGCCATCATCAACCATGGCCAGTTAATCACCGAAGCGGCCACGACCGATTTATTGGCACGGGCCGGGCATAAAACCCTTGTGCTGACCCTTGCGGATGCGATTGATGATTTGCCGCAACCCGCCAAGACCGCCCTTGATGGGTATGACCTGACCATTGATCATCACGGCGATACCACCCGCATCACCTTTGCCACCTCCACGATTTCAACGGGTGATATTTTGCAGAAACTGGCGGATACACCTTTGCAGATCAAAGATATTTCAACCGAAGAACCCAATCTTGAAGACGTGTTCTTAAGCCTGACCCAAGATCAATAACTCATCATCTTGGAACAAGGGATTAAGGATAGGCTTTTTTTCACCGCCGAATCATGGTATGAAATGCCTGTTCAATACGAGCACTGGGAGAGACCGTATCCCCTTCACAATAGATGGGAAAGCGGCGCCGAAGGAGCATATACCTCTTAATCTCTCAGGCAAAAGGGTCAGTGCTGGTGAACAGTCTGGAGAGCGGCGTGAAAACGCCCACCGACGGGGATACTGCTTTAGGTAGCAGGAAACTCTCAGGTCCCATGACAGACGAGGGCTAAGGCCAGCATGCTGGCCAGTTAGGCTATTGTTTACGTCTGGAATGGGGGTTTTTATGAAACATTTTGCTGTTATCGGGTCTGGCATTACCGGCGTCACCACCGCTTGGGTGTTGATGCAAAAAGGCTATGACGTCACGGTTTTTGACCGCAACCGCTATCCTGCTATGGAAACATCCTATGCCAATGGTGGCCAGCTTTCAGCCAGCAATGCTGAAGTCTGGACCAGCATCAGCACCATGCTGAAAGGCGTCAAATGGATGATGTCGCCTGACGCGCCCTTGCTGTTTAACCCGAAACCAAGCTGGCATAAATATTCGTGGATGATGGAATTTGCATCAAATTTCAAAAATTACGAAAGCAACACCATCAAGACCGTGGAAATGGCGCTGGCGGCACGTCAGAATCTGATGGCTTTTGCCGAAGACGCTGGGATTAATTTTGATTGTGAAAAGCGCGGCATTTTGCATATCTATGCCTCACAAAAAGAATTCGACCATGCCCATAATGTCACCGCGATTTATGCTAAAGCCGGGCTGATGCGCCGACGGCTCAACGCCCAAGAGGTGCTTGAGGTTGAACCAAGATTGAAAAAACCACTGATCGGCGGCTATTTCACCGAAAGTGATTTCACCGGTGATATCCATAAATTCACCTCACAATTGGCAGAAGCCGCCCAAGAAAAAGGCGTTAAATTTGTCATGGAAGCAGATGTCACAAGCGTTGACCATGATGGCCAAAACCCTGTTGTCCATTGGCAAGACCATGACAAAACCAAAACCGATGCTGCGTTTGATGGCGTTGTGATCACCGCTGGCGTCGGCAGCCGCGATCTCGCCGCTGATTTGGGGGATCGGGTGAATATCTATCCGGTCAAAGGCTATTCGATTACGGTTGAAATGAAAGACAAACGTTCACGCGATGCCGCGCCTTGGACAAGCCTTTTGGATGATGAGGCCAAGATTGTCACGGCTCGGCTGGGCGAAGATCGCTTGCGGGTGGCGGGCACGGCTGAATTCAATGGCTATAATTATGATATTCGCGCGGATCGCATCCGCCCTTTGACGCGCTGGGTGAATGAAAACTTCCCTGATATTTCAACCAAAGCCGTGGTGCCTTGGGCGGGGTTAAGGCCGATGATGCCCAATATGATGCCCCATGTGGCGAAGGGCAAAAAACAAGGGGTTTATTACAACACAGGCCATGGCCATTTGGGCTGGACGCTGAGTTGCTATACAGCCGAAGCGATTGCCGATGTCATCCACCAAGGCCATAACCAATAAATCTGGCCGCTTGTGCCCTCGGATTTGCTTTGGTGGATTTGCGTGTTTCGGGGCTGGCTTTCCCAAGGCGAGCGTGGTATTTAACCTTTAATGAGGATTGAGCCTTGATCGGCTTGATCCATCATTCAGCACCCGTAGCTCAGCTGGATAGAGCGCTGCCCTCCGAAGGCAGAGGTCAGAGGT
>WTHX01000141.1 GCA_011522975.1 Alphaproteobacteria bacterium
GCGGATTGGCGGCCCAATGCATCCGAAAAATGATGGGGCGGGGGCTGATCACCACGCCTACTTATTGGATTTGGGACCCTGATGAAGACGACAATCCTTATCCCGGCATCCTCGACCATGCGGCGGCTGTGGTGGTGACTAGCGATTCCGTCAATATGACCTGTGAAGCCTGCCTCAGCGGTAAGCCTGTCTATCGCTATGATTTCAGAGATGAACAAGGCCGTATTGGTCTCTTTCATCGGGTCATGGATGAAGGCGGTTATACCCGCCCGCTTGAGCCAATCACAGCGTCAACATTTCCAGGGGAAGCCGGCCAGTATCTTGATGAAACTGGCCGTATTGCAGCCATCTTAACAGGCCGCAAATCCTGAAGATAGGGTCAACACAAACCTAGAAGAACAACTCACGGGTTTGTGGCATCGCCGCATAAAGCGGTTCAACCCATTCAGCATAGCCATTGTATTTTTGGGTTGGCACCCGTTCATTTGACCCCAAAAGCCGTTCGGTTGCTTGTGACCAGCGGGGATGAGCATATTCAGGGTTCACATTCGCCCAGAACCCATATTCCTTGGCTTGCAGATCTTGCCAGAAACTCACCGGTTGCTGATCCGTAAAGGTGATCCGCCGAATAGATTTGATCGATTTAAACCCATATTTCCAAGGCAGAACCAACCGGATCGGCGCGCCATTTTGATTGGGCATAGGTTTGCCATAAATCCCTGTCGCCAAAAGCGCCAGTTCATTATTGGCTTCTTGGACGGTCAAGCCTTCGACATAAGGCCATGGATACCAGCTTTGCCGCTGGCCTGATGCGATCGAGGTATCATGGAAAGTTTCAATCCGAAGATATTTCGCGCCAGCATCAGGGCGGGCAAATTCAACCAGTTTTTTCAGTGGAATACCTGTCCAAGGCACCGCCATTGCCCATGCTTCAACACAGCGATGGCGATAAAGGCGTTCTTCCACCCCGCCCAATTTGGCAACCAAATCTTCAGCATCAATGGTGATGTCTTCTTCCACCATACCGTCGATTGTGACCGCCCAAGGGTCTGTCACCAATTTTTGCGCCGCCCGCCAAATATTTTTCGACGATCCAAATTCATAGAAATTGGTATAGGTGGTGGCTTCTTCTTCGTCGGTAATATCACGATCCAGCACAAAGGCAGGGTTGCGTTCAGCAGGAATACCAGTCACCGCTGCCATAGCCCCTTTTGCAAACACAGAACCACTAATCGCTGTTGCCGCAACACCAAACCCCATCCCTGCCAAAACCTGACGACGGTTTAAATAGGTGGACTCAGGTGTAATCTCATTTTCTGAAAGCGACCAAGGCCGCCAAGGACGTATCAACATAGTAACCTCACTTTCCTGCCATAATCCCTAGTGATGAAATATGGGCAGAATGTGACAACCGCGCCTCAACCCGATCACAATGTTGTGATCGGTAAAGGGCGGGCCATTGATTAAGACAGTTTTTCTGCTGAAACTTTGATGCGGGCGCAAGCATCTTCCAAGGCTTCTGTGCTGGTGGCATAGGAAATCCGGAAATGAGGTTCCAGCCCAAAAGCAACACCTTGTACCGCCGCAACACCGCCATCTTCCAACAGCCATGTGACGAAATCACTGTCATTTTCGATCACCGCGCCATCAGGACGTTTGCGGCCAATCATGCCTTCAACCGATGGGAAGACATAAAACGCGCCATCAGGATCAGCGCAAGTGATGCCATCAATACCGTTTAGCGCATCCACCACCAATTGACGGCGGCTATCAAAGGCTTTCAAATTGCTGGCCATAAAATCAAGCGGACCATTCAGCGCTGCCACTGCCGCCACCTGAGCGATAGAGTTCGGGCTGGATGTTGATTGCGATTGAATCTTCGCCATCGCCTTGATCAAGGCTTGCGGGCCTGTGGCATAACCAATCCGCCAACCTGTCATACAATAGGCTTTTGATACACCGTTCAAGGTCAGGGTGCGCTCCTGCAGATCAGGCGCGACTTCTGCAAAAGTTGAGAAGACAAAGCCGTTATAAACCAGATGTTCATACATATCATCGGTCAAGACATGAACATTTTCATGGCGGCGAATAACTTCGGCCAAGGCTTTCAATTCATCAGCAGAATAACCTGCCCCTGAAGGGTTGGATGGGCTGTTCAAAATCAACCATTTGGTCTTTGGTGTGATGGCGGCTTCCAGTTGGTCTGGCGTCAATTTAAAATTGTTGGATGCCGGGCAAGAGACCGTCACTGGTGTGCCGCCAGCCAATAACACCATATCGGGATAAGACACCCAATATGGCGCAGGGATAATCACCTCATCACCAGGGTTCATGGTGGCCATCAAAGCGTTATACAAGACTTGCTTGCCGCCGGTGCCGACAGAAACTTGGGCAGCGGTGCAGGTGATATTGTTTTCACGCTGGAATTTATCAACAATCGCTTGCTTCAATTCAGGGATACCATCAACCGCCGTGTATTTGGTTTTGCCATCTGCCATGGCTTGTCTTGCGGCTTCTTTGACATGTTCAGGCGTATCGAAATCAGGCTCGCCCGCGCCAAGACCGATCACATCGCGTCCTGCTGCTTTCAATTCTGCTGCTTTTGTTGAAACAGCAATGGTCGGTGAAGGTTTGATCACAGAGAGTAGATCAGCAATGAATGGCATTTTCCATATCCTTATCAGGCGTCGAATGTTGATGGGTTATAACTGTTTTATACATAAGGCGTGGCGGTTTTGAAAGTCACGAAAATTTTAGCGTAATATTCTATCTTGCCGCGCCTTAGCCCTACCCATTAGACATCACTGCCCCTATATTACCCCCATGGAAAACAAAACTTCATTACTTGAGCCCACGACCCCTCTCTTTGCGGATGAGATTGATGACACGCCGCCATTGACGCTTGATACGGAATATCAACCGTCAGGCGATCAACCGACGGCAATCAAAGAGTTGATCGAAGGCATGCAAACCAATGAACGTGATCAAGTCCTGCTTGGGGTTACTGGCTCCGGCAAGACCTTCACCATGGCGCATGTCATCCAAGCCATGAACCGCCCCTCATTAATTTTAGCGCCAAACAAAACGCTGGCCGCCCAACTTTATGGCGAGATGAAATCGCTTTTTCCCAATAACGCCGTTGAATATTTTGTTTCCTATTATGATTATTATCAGCCCGAAGCCTATGTGCCACGGTCAGACACCTATATCGAAAAAGAAGCCACAATCAATGAACAGATTGATCGGATGCGCCATAGCGCGACCCGCGCTTTGCTGGAACGCCGCGATGTGGTGATTGTCGCGTCTGTGTCTTGTATTTATGGCATTGGATCGGTTGAAACCTATTCCAGCATGGTGATTAAACTGGTCAAAGGCAGCCATATCGAACGCCAACAATTGCTCCGCAACCTGACGGAATTGCAATATAAACGCAATGATACCGCTTTCCAGCGGGGCTGTTTTCGGGTGCGCGGCGATGTGGTTGAAATCTTCCCCGCCCACTATGAGGACAGTGCTTGGCGCATCTCACTTTGGGGGGATGAAATTGAAAGCATCACTGAATTTGATCCTTTGACAGGCCAGAAGCAAGGGGAGTTAAACCACGTCCGTATCTTTGCCAATTCGCATTATGTGACGCCGAAACCAACGCTTCAGCAAGCCTCCAAAATGATCAAAGAAGAATTAAAGATCCGTCTTCATGAATTGGAACAGGCGGGGCGTCTTCTGGAGGCCCAACGCCTTGAACAGCGCACCAATTTTGACCTTGAGATGATCGAAGCCACAGGGGTTTGCAACGGCATTGAAAACTATTCCCGCTATCTTTCAGGCCGAGGCCCTGGTGAGCCGCCGCCAACTTTATTTGAATATTTGCCTGAAGATGCCATGCTGTTTTTGGACGAAAGCCATGTCACCGTGCCGCAATTGGGCGCCATGTATAAAGGCGATAGGGCGCGCAAATCCACTTTATCGGAACATGGGTTTAGATTGCCATCTTGCATGGATAACCGCCCCCTTAAATTTGAAGAATGGGAAGCCTTCCGCCCACAAACTATTTATGTTTCAGCAACCCCTGGAAAATGGGAATTGGAACAAACAGGCGGTGTTTTTGTCGAACAGGTTGTCCGCCCCACCGGCCTGACTGATCCCGATTGCATCATCCGCCCGACTGAAAACCAAGTCGATGATGTCATTGCTGAATGCCGCGATGCCGCCCAAAATGGCAGCCGAGTTTTGATCACCACCCTGACCAAAAAAATGGCCGAAGACCTGACCGAATATATGCATGAGGCAGGCATTAAAGTCCGATATCTTCATTCCGATGTTGAAACCCTTGAGCGGATTGAAATTATCCGTGATCTCAGGCTTGGGGTGTTTGACGTGCTGATCGGGATTAACCTGTTGCGTGAAGGATTGGATATTCCGGAATGTTCATTGGTGGCTATTCTGGATGCTGATAAAGAAGGCTATCTCAGGTCACGAACATCACTGGTCCAGACCATCGGCCGGGCGGCACGAAACGTCGAAGGGCGTGTTTTGCTTTATGCGGATAAAATGACCGACAGCCTGCAATATGCTATTGATGAAACCAACCGCCGACGTGCCAAACAAGAAGCCTATAACGCCGAACATGGTATCACCCCGCAAACCGTGAGCACCAAGATTAATGATATCCTCGACAGCGTTTATGACCGGGGCGATCATGTTGATGTTGATCTTGGGGTCGGCGGTGATGGCGCGGGCAATGTTGTCGGCAAATCGATTCGCGACATTATCAGCGAACTTGATACCAAGATGCAAAATGCCGCCGCAAATCTTGAATTTGAAGAAGCCGCCCGTATCCGTGATGAAATTCGCCGGTTGGAAGCATCCGAATTGGAAATTGGCAGTGGCCCGGCTTTGGCGTTCAAACGCAATGAAGATGCACGCCGCCGCAAAAAAGGCCGCAAAAACGCTTAAGATTCCAATCCTCTTTAAGCATAAAAATTGAGTTTTTAAATGGAATCAATGGGATGCCTTAAAGCATGGGGTGGGCTAAAATTTTAATAATGGTTTTTTAATTTAGCTTTGAATTATGCACAATTTAACAATTCTGCCACATTTCAAAATCATCTGACTTTAGGGGCGTTTTAAGAAAATATAAATTTTTAGTTGAAACAGTTTAAGGCACTGATTTTAAATGGTTTTACTTGAATTGCACAAATTTTAGGCAATGGTGTAGTTTTCCCAGAACACTGCGATTCTTCACCTCAAAATGATGGATTATCCACAATGTTTTCCACAGGCTGTGGGGAAAGAAAAATCATCACCATATTCACGGCGATTCGGCAGCATAATAAAGATCATAACATAATACTTTAACCTCTTGTTTCTGATGACCATTTGGAAGAAATTTCATACACTAATGCCATGACAACAATCCAGCACCCGCCATCATCAGCACCATCACCGCGGCCTGAACCCGATTTAAAACGCGGTTTGGATGTCATCCGTAAGACCGCCAAAAAACTGACGACCCAGCCCGGGGTTTATCGGATGCTCGATCATGATGGCAATGTGCTCTATGTCGGCAAAGCCAAAGCGCTGAGCAAACGCGTCACCAGCTATACGCGGGTGAATGCGCTTAGCACGCGTTTGATGCGGATGGTGTCCGAAACCATATCGATGGAAATCATCACCACCCGCACTGAGGTTGAAGCCTTATTGCTGGAATCGAACCTGATTAAAACCATGAAGCCGCGATACAACATCCTGCTTCGTGATGACAAATCATTTCCCTACATTATGCTGACCCGCGATCACGACTGGCCGCAATTAACCAAACATAGAGGCCCGCGCAAACGCAAGGCTGATTACTTTGGGCCTTTTGCCTCCGCCAGTGCTGTCAATCGCACAATCACCGAATTAACCCGCGCCTTTATGCTGCGCAATTGTTCCGATTCAATTTTTTCAGCACGGTCTCGGCCTTGTTTGCAATATCAAATCAAACGCTGCACCGCCCCTTGTGTGAATAAAGTGTCGGCCAAAGATTATGACACTCAGGTTGAAATGGCGGCACGGTTTCTTTCAGGGGAATCGAAAAAAGTCCAAGAAGAATTTGCCGCCAATATGCATGACGCGGCATCCGCCTTGGAATTTGAAGATGCTGCCGTTTGGCGCAATCGCATTCGGGCTTTAACCATGATCCAAGCCCATCAGGATATTAACCTACCCAGCGAATTAAACGCTGATGTGATTGCTATGAAGCAAGATTTGGGGCGGTCTTGCGTGCAGGTCTTCTTCATGCGCAATGGGTCAAATTACGGCAATAAATCCTATTTCCCAAAACATGAAGCCGAAGAAACCCCTGAACGGATTTTGGCCGCATTCATAGGCCAGTTTTATGACGACAAACCCTGCCCGCCTGATATTTTGGTGAATATCCTGCCTGAGCAAGCCGATTTGATCGCCGAAGCGCTGTCGACCAAAGCCGAACGCAAAACCCAAATCACCATCCCTTCTCGCGGGCATCGCCGCAAATTGATGCAGATGGCTGAACGCAATGCTGGTGAGGCTCTATCCCGCGAATTGGCGCAATCATCTAGCCAGAAAAAAATGCTAGGGGCGGTGCAGGAATTGTTTGATCTGGATGACATGCCGCAACGCATTGAAGTTTACGATAACTCGCATATCCAAGGCTCAAATGCTGTCGGTGGGATGATCGTTGCGGGTGAAGAAGGCTTCATTAAAAATGCCTATCGTAAGTTCAACATCATCCAAGATGAAACCATGCCTGAATTTGGCGGAGATGATTTCGCCATGATGCGGCAGGTCCTGCAAAGACGCTTTCAACGTGCTTTGCGCGAAGACCCTGAACGTCAATCCGGCGTCTGGCCTGATCTGGTGTTGCTGGATGGCGGCAAAGGCCAGTTATCCGCCGCCCGCGAAGTCATGGAAGATATCGGCGTTTTGGATATTCCCCTTGTTGCCATTTCCAAAGGCCCTGATCGAAACGCAGGGCGTGAAGAATTTCACCAATATGGCAAAGACAGTTTCACCCTGCCTCTCAACCAACCTGTTTTGCATTTCTTGCAACGTCTTCGGGATGAAGCCCACCGTTTTGCCATCGGGGCGCATCGGGCGCGCCGCCAGAAAGCCGCCACTGCAAACCCGCTGGATCAAATCCCCGGGATTGGCGCAAAACGTAAAAAAGCCCTGCTCTCTCATTTCGGCTCAGCACGGTCAATTTCCCGCGCTGATGTGCCAGACTTGATGCAAGTCGATGGCATCAGCAAAGCCGTGGCGGAAACAATTTATGGCTGGTTCCACGAAAACAGCAAATCAGGTTAAGCCATAATGGGATGATTAATCCCCTCACCCCCCAACTGGCCATCAATACAAGTATCGTTTTCTGATCTTATTTGACGCATTTATCTGGTCAGGGTCAGGTCTTGGCGTTAAAATAATGTAAGATTTCAATTGGATTTCAAAAATGATTAATAGCCTGCCCAATATCATCACAATTATCCGAATGATGGCCAGTCTTGCCGTGCCGATTATGATCATGTCCAATGATGCTGAATTGCGTCTGGCGGCGGTGATTATTTTTGCCAGCGCCGCTTTGACCGATTGGCTGGATGGTTATTTGGCGCGGCAATTGAACGCGGTTTCAACCCTTGGCCGTATGCTTGATCCTGTCGCGGATAAATTGCTGGTGGCGGGGTCTATTCTGGCTTTGGCTGCCGCCGATGATTGGGGGATGCTTTTGTTCATTCCTGCCTTGGCTATTTTATTGCGTGAGGTTTTTATCTCTGGCTTGCGGGAATTTATGGCCAGCGAAAATTTTGTCATCCATGTCACCTTATTGGCCAAATTCAAAACAACCTTTCAATTGATCGGCATTGGCTTTGCCATGGCCACGCCTTTAACCCCACCATCTTGGCAGATTGAAACCATCACGATCATCTTAATCTGGATCGCAGGTGTGATGACCGTTATCACAGGCTGGGATTATTTGTCGAAAGCAATCAAGCATGACAGCACTTCCTAACATCAACCGCCATGGTGTGGTTTTTGGATTGGCTGGGTTTTCAGGCGCGGGCAAGACAACACTTGCCGAGATTTTAATCGCTAATTTCACCGCCCGTGGGATGAATGTTGCCAGCATCAAACACGCCCATCATGACTTTGACCCAGACCAACCGGGCAAAGATTCATGGCGGCATCGCAAAGCAGGTGCGCGTGAGATGATCATTTCATCTGCCCGCCGGCGGGTAAAATTCACCGAGGTCGCCGATGGTAATGAGGCCGACCTTAATACACTATTAGGGGAGATTAGCCCCGCTGATTTGGTGCTGATCGAAGGCTATAAAAAAATTGATTTCCCCAAGGTTGAAATTTATCGCGCCAGCCTTGGTCATCCGTTTATTCACCAGACTTTCCCCGGGGTTGAACTGATCGCCACGGACAGCCCCCTTGAAAATTGCCCTTTGCCGCAACTCGACTTGAATAACCCTGATGCGATTGCAGAGGCGATCTTGAACCATTGGGGGCGTTGATGGGCTTCCCTCAAGATATCCCCCTTGATGATGCGCTTCGTTTATGCGCCGCCACCATCACCCCCCATGATGGCACAGAACGCTTAAGCATTGATAATGCCTTGGGGCGTATCTTGGCAGAGGATGTGATCGCCGCGCTTAATGTCCCGCAAACTGATGTTGCCGCCGTTGATGGCTATGCGTTCTATCATCAGGACTTGGATCAAACACCCCTTCCTGTCATCGGGTCGATTAAAGCCGGGCATCCGTTTGATGGGGAGGTCAAGCGCGGGGTTGCTTACCGCATATTTACTGGTGCACCCATGCCGAAAACGCCAGAAGGTGATGGCCCTGATACCATCGCCATGCAAGAACATTGCCAAATTGATGACCAAGGGCATGTCACCCCACCAAGCAACCTTAAACAAGGCACCAATTACCGCCCCCAAGGCGAGAATATCAAAAAAGGCGATATTGCCATGACCAAAGGCACGCGTTTAGGGGCGGCTGAAATCGGGTTATTGGCGGCGATTGGCCATGCTGAAGTTAAACTTGCCAAACCGCTTCGTGTTGCGCTGATCTCCATGGGGGATGAAGTGGCTGAAACGGGCAGTGACGCAGGTTTCGCTAAGGGCATGATCCATGACAGCAACCGCCCCATGTTAAAACAATTGATCCAGCAAGACGGCCATCATGTGATTGATATGGGGATTATCGCCGATGATCGTACCGCCTTGACCACAGCCTTTCAAAACGCTGCAAAAAACTCGGATGTGATCATTTCGTCAGGCGGCAGTTCCGAAGGCGATGAAGACCACGCCCGTGACGCGATCATGGACAATCAAGGCGTCATTGATTTCTGGCGTCTGTCTCTAAAACCAGGTCGCCCAATGTTGGCTGGGCGGATTGGCGATGTGCCTGTCTATGCAGTGCCGGGC
>WTHX01000072.1 GCA_011522975.1 Alphaproteobacteria bacterium
AGATTGAACTTGATCGCATGGCCAAATCTAGGGCCAAAACTAAAGACAATTAACCACATCAGTTATCATTAAAAGGCAGAAGCATGGATGTAGATTTAAAATCAAAACTTGAACATTGTCTTGGTGAACATGCCGCCCCATTGTCTTTGCCGCCACAAACTTATCGTGATGATCAGGTTGTTGAAGAAGAAATTGCTCAGATCTTTCGCCGCCAATGGATCGGGCTTGGCCGTGCTGATCTGGTAAAAAACCCCGGCGATTATATTTGTCTGGATCATGCCGGGCAGTCGATCATTTTATTGCGTGATAAATCTGGTCAAATCCAAGCCTTCGCCAATTCTTGCCGCCATCGCGGGGCACGGCTATTGGATGGGGCAGGGCAGGTCTCTGGCATTGTTTGTCCGTTTCATTCATGGGCGTATAAATTATCTGGTGAATTGGCAGGCGCGCCCCGAATGGATGAGCGGCAAGACGATCTACCATCAGGCTTTTGCAAATCTGATTACGGGCTTGTCCGTTACCACGTCAGGGAACATGGCGGGTTTGTCTTCATTTGCTTTGATGATAATGCCCCTGATTTTGATGCGGTGATTGACGGTTTTGATGCGTTTCACGCGCCATGGCCGATCGAAACTTTGCACTCCACAAGGCGGCGGGAATTTGACGTGGCCTGCAATTGGAAAGCCTTTATTGAAGTCTTTAATGAATATTATCACTTGCCCTTTGTGCATCCGGACTCGATTGATGATTTGTATCTAGACCCAGACCCTGGGGATGCGACCACGGGGCAATTCGCGTCTCAATTTGGCAGCACAGAAGGCACAGGGGCTTTGCTGCAGGACCAGCAGGAAAAGCCATTGCCTATTATGCCGGGCTTAGAGGGCCGAGCGGCGGCTGGAGTGCGTTATACATGGATTTTCCCGAATATGACCTTTGCCGCCGGGGTGGATGCGCTCTGGCTTTATGAGGCATACCCCATCACGGCAGACCGCTGTCATGTCGTTCAAACAGCATGTTTCCCGCCTGAAACAATAGCGCAGCCTGATTTTGAAGAAAAAGTCGCGGCTTATTATGAACGGCTGGATGCTGCCTTGGATGAAGATATCCCAGCATTGATTAATCAACAGCGTGGTTTGAGCAATCCCGATGCCCGCCAAGGCCCATTTCAGCCGTTGCTAGAGCCTAATGTTGCCAATTTTGCCCAATGGTATGCGGGAAAAATGCTAAAATAGGGGGGTATTGCAGGATTTTTTAGATTAAGATTTTTTAGCACGGCGTTTTTTGGCCGGTTTCAAGATATGCTCCCATTCCTGATGCTCTTTCAAATCAGACAAATGCACATCCAATGCTGAATTGCCTAAATGAATTTCCCGCATAAAGATCACCATCGCTAATCCCATCAAAGCAAGAGAGGTGATGAACATCCAACTGGCGAGGGTGGCCATGTCCAAATAGGTGGTCACCATGGCGAGCAGCACCATGATAAACGCACTGGCCGACATGGTCTGGATCATGCCAATTAGGCGCAATCGGCTGCGCAACGCGGTGATCTGAAGCAAAAACCGTTCCGCATCTTGGGGCGGGGTGTTGTCGCGCACCACCGTATCATGCAGGGTTCTGATCAAATTGGCCAAGACGATATAACGGTTGCCAAAATTGATCATCATCAAAGGAATGGCGGGGAATAAAACCCCGATAATCAGAATGTCCTGTTGCATGATTATAGCCTTTCTTATGTCTCTATCTTATACGAAATAAAGAGATAAAAAACAGGGGGAAATTAGCCCAATAAATCGCGGGCAATCTTTTCAAAAATAGCCGCGCCGATGGGGATCAGGTCATCCGAAAAATCATAGTCAGGTTGATGCAAAGCAGGGTGATCAACCCCCGGCCCTAAACAAAGCATGGCCGATGGCGCATCCCATCCAAAGACACCAAAATCTTCGGATGCGCGCATAGGCACGCCATCTTCACCAAAGGGGATGTTCAATGATGTCATGGCATCTTGAGCGATTGCTGTCGCCTCAGGATGATTGATGGAAGCGGCGAAATCATCATGCACCTCCCATTCCAGAACCAGACCTTTTTCATTTGCCCGTGATTGCGCCAGCGTGATGGCCTCATCCTGCATTATTGTGATGGCTTCATCGGTGCTAGCCCGAAGGGTAGTATAGATTTCAGCATCGCTAGGGGTAATGCCAAAACTTGGCTCACCAACATTGATATGGGTGACGGTGACCAATTTAAAATCATCATCAAGCACACCGCCTCGGCCCATTTGGCACAGATGGTCGATCAACTCACCCAGCAAAGGCACAGGGCTGAGCGCCAATTCAGGTTCTGCCGCATGGCTGGTCTTGCCTTTCAGACGAATAATCAGCCCCCTTGAGGCGCAATTGATCAAACCTGTTTTGGTGCCAACATAGCCAAAGGGCAACCCAGGCTCGTTATGGATGGCAAAAGCATAATCAGGCGCAATTGCGGCAAACTTAGGGTCTGCCACCACCAGCCGGGCCCCACTGCCATCTTCTTCTGCGGGTTGGAACATCAACACCACCCGCCCTTGTTGAACAGGTTGGCGCGCTAACAAGCGCCCCAAAGCCAGTAAAATTGTCATATGACCATCATGGCCACAAAGATGCCCTTTGCCGTCGGTTGTGGAGGCCCAATCCAGTCCTGTTTCTTCAGGGATGGGCAGAGCGTCTAATTCGGCGCGAAACAACAC
>WTHX01000106.1 GCA_011522975.1 Alphaproteobacteria bacterium
GATTTGAGCAATATCAATCAAAGGGCGGCCTTTGCGATCATGCAGATTGATCACATCAAAACGGCCCTTGAGTTTTTCAAGCCGCGGCAAGACATCCAGAATCTCAGGGGCAATGATGGCGTCATCTTCCAGCACCAATGCGGTATCGATGCGGTCATCTTGCATTTTTTGCCAGATGGCGCGGTGACTCATTAAACAGCCTAAAGCGCCATCAGACAAAGGCGAGGGCAAAAATCCCTGGCGTTTTTGGCTGCATAATCTGTTTTTCTCTGCATCTGGAATGTCTTTGCCCACCACCGCATCAATAAAACTGAACTCAAGCCCAAGGCTTTCAAGGCGTTCGGTCATGATCTGCCGACGTTCGGTGGACTCTTTCAGGGCAATCACATAAATAGGCAGCATCATTCTTACGCCATGTTTTTCAGTCTTATTGTATCATCTTCAACCATGGCTGTGGTTGTTTCCCACGCGATGCCATGGTAAATCGAATAACATTTTCTGAAAGTGAGTACCAGCATGACCTTCACCTCAATGAACGATTTGTCCAGCCTTGCAATTGCCAATGCCGATCTGGCCGATGTGAAGGGTAAGGTTATTTTCTTCAGAACCGATTTGAACGTGCCGATGGCGGATGGCAAGATCACCGACACAACCCGCATTGATCGCACCGCGCCGGGGATTGCTGACCTTGCTCAAAAAGGGGCAAAAGTCGTTGTGGCCGCGCATTATGGCCGCCCGAAAGGGGCGCGTGTTGACGCTATGTCATTACGCCCGATTGCCCCTGCATTGGCCGATGCTGTGGGGCGTGAGGTGACCTTTATAGACGATTGCATTGGCAGTGATGTTGCCACGGCGATTAATGCCATGGCAGAAGGTGATGTGATCTTGCTTGAAAACTTGCGCTTTCATGCTGGTGAAGAAAAAGGTGATGCCAATTTTGCCCAAGCCTTGGCCGAAGGCATTGATCTTTATGTCAATGATGCGTTTTCAGCCAGCCACCGCGCCCATGCGTCTATTGCGATCATCGCAGGGCTAGTCCCTGCCTATGCAGGCCCTTTGATGGCGGCGGAATTATCCGCGCTTGCGGCGGCATTGGAAACCCCACAAAAACCTGTGGCGGCTGTTGTGGGTGGGGCGAAAGTTTCGACCAAATTGGCGGTGCTTGAACATTTGCTGGATAAAGTGGATGTCTTGATTATCGGTGGCGGTATGGCCAATACATTCCTTTATGCCCAAGGGGTTGATATCGGCGCATCACTGGCTGAACCCGATATGGCGGATCAAGCCCGCAAGATTATGGCCAGCGCTGATCAACACAATTGCCGCATTATCCTGCCGGTTGATGTGGCGGTGGCGAAAGAGTTTAAAGAAGGCGCTGCTTCACGTCATTTGACCATTGGTGAAGATGCGCTTGATGCCGATGATATGATCCTTGATGCCGGACCTGAAACTGTTGCGCTGGCGGTGGATGCGTTGAATGCGGCCAAAACACTGGTCTGGAATGGCCCAATGGGGGCTTTTGAGATCAAACCGTTTGATGCCGCCACCGTTGATCTGGCACGGCAAGCCGCGATCCTGACCCGTATGAACGGCCTGATCTCTGTTGCTGGTGGCGGTGATACCGTCGCGGCTTTGGCGGCGGCAGGCGTTGGCAATAAATTCCATTATGTTTCCACGGCAGGCGGGGCGTTTTTGGAATGGATGGAAGGCAAAACATTGCCCGGTGTTGCCGCGCTTTTAGGGCAAGAATAATCATGCCTGCTGAAACCGCTAAGTTGACGCCTCAATCCATCACGTCTGTTGTGTTTGATCTTGATGGCACATTGGTCCATTCATCGCCTGATATTGCCTTTCATCTGAACGCGGCTTTTGCGTCATGCCTTGATCTTGAAGGGCCGTTTTCCGATCAAATCGTTGAAAATATGATCGGCGGTGGGTTGAAAGATATTATAGCCAATGGTTTTAACGAATTATCCTTAACTCCGGATGAAGCCTTGTTTGATCGGGTCTTGCAACAGTATCGGCAAATGTATCTGGACCAGCCTGTTGTCAGAACGACGCTTTATGATGGCGTGGAAGACAGCCTTAAAAAACTACAGCAAAACGGCATTAAAATAGGGCTCTGCACCAATAAAACAGAGGCCACCGCCCGATTGGTGCTGGATCATTTTAACCTGATGCCGTTTTTTGAGGTGGTTATTGGCGGCGATACCACACCGACCCGCAAGCCTGACCCACAATCGCTAAAAACAGCCATATCGGCATTGCGTGGCGATATCGCGACCTCATTAATGGTGGGGGACAGCAAGGCTGATTTTGGCGCGGCGCGCAACTCAGGCTGTGCGGTGATGTTGGTGGATTGGGGGTATTCAGCGGTCAATGTTCACGATCTTGGCGCTGATCTCTATATTTCATCTTATCAGGATTTTAACCACGCCCTTGGTCTCTAGGGTGGGGGTTATGCCCCTAATCAAGTCACCTTGTTTTGGCCATTTTTATTCCATAAGGTATATTCTTCTAACCGTTGACCTGAGGACAAGCCGATGTTTTCGATGTTCACCAAAAAACTTGAAATGCCAGCCCCTGAAGATGCTTTGCCCGGCCGAGATGTGCCGATTTTAAACCCGCAACCTCATGCGGTGACAGGCAACCCGATTGTCCCGCCATTTCCCGATGGGATGCAGCGGATTTTAGTGGGTATGGGCTGTTTTTGGGGGGCGGAACGCCTGTTCTGGCAAACCAAAGGTGTTTGGACAACTTCCGTGGGATACGCAGGCGGCTATACAAAGAACGCCAGTTATCGTGAAGTGTGTTCAGGGGCAACAGGCCATACCGAAGTTGTCGAAGTGGTGTTTGACCCTGAGGTGATTGATCTTAACGGGATTCTAAAAATCTTCTGGGAGAATCACGACCCCACCCAAGGCATGCGCCAGGGCAATGACATTGGCACGCAATACCGGTCGGCGATTTATGCCGATGATGCCGAAATGCTGGCGGCGGCCGAAGCCAGTGTCGCCGCTTACCAAGCCGCGCTTTCCGCCCAAGGCTTACCGCCGATTACAACCGAAGTGGCCTTAGCGGATGATTATTATTTGGCCGAAGATGACCACCAGCAATATCTCTACAAGAACCCCAATGGTTATTGCGGGATCAGGGGAACAGGGGTGTCTTGCCCGATTTAAACGCTTGCAATATAGAAGGCGTGTATATTTTCGGGAAAACCCCTTGACCTTTGGGGGCGGAAGACGCTATACACTCCTATCGCTGACGGAGAGATTCGCACAGCACCAGATTTAACCACAAACGATTAGAGTAAGCCATGAAAGTCGCCAGCTCGTTAAAAACACTGAAATCCCGTGACCGCAACTGCCAGGTCGTGCGTCGTCGTGGCCGCGTTTATGTGATCAACAAGAAAAACCCACGCATGAAGGCGCGTCAGGGCTAAATCTTGCCAATTATAGGATCAGCCCAGTTTTTACTGGGCTTTTTTTATGCTCAAATTTAATTCAATTGATCATTAGGCCTAAATAGGAATAATTGATTCTCAAGTGAACCTGCCTATAATCTAATTTCTTTTAATCTGAAGTCATAACCCCCAGAGGTGACCTATGCAGATGCCCGAACCTGATCAGGACATTATCCGCCAACAGGCTAAGATTGCGGCTGATTTAACCAAATTGATTGGCGCAGAAGGTGTTGTATCTGATCAAAACGCCATGAGCGTGTTTGAAAGTGACGGCCTTAATGGGTATCGCCAAACGCCCATGGTGGTTGCGCTGCCCGCGAATGCTCAAGATGTGTCTAAAGTGATGAAATATTGCCAAGAGCGCGATATTAAAATCGTTCCGCGCGGGGCTGGCACATCGCTTTCTGGTGGGGCGTTGCCTTTGGCTGATGCGGTGTTGCTGGGGCTGTCCCGCATGAATCAAATCCTTGAAATTGATTATGATAACCGTGCTGTTATTGCCCAACCTGGGGTGACGAACCTGGCCATCACCCATGCGGTTGAAGGCAAGGGCTATTATTACGCGCCGGACCCATCAAGCCAGATTGCTTGTTCGATTGGCGGTAATGTTGCTGAAAATTCAGGCGGGGTGCATTGTTTAAAATATGGCCTGACCACCAATAACCTTCTGGGGATTGAGATGGTGACCATGGAGGGTGAGATCATCCGTCTTGGCGGTAAGCATCTTGATGCTGAAGGCTATGATTTGCTGGGCGTCATGACAGGCTCAGAAGGGTTGTTGGGGATTGTCACCGAAGTCACCGTGCGTATTCTGCAAAAGCCCGCCACCCGCAAAGCCTTGCTGATCGGATTTTCATCGTCACTTTCAGCTGGTGAAGCCGTCGGCGCAATTATTGCCGATGGGGTGATCCCCGCCGGTATGGAAATGATGGATAATCCAGCAATTAATGCGGCCGAAGATTTTGTTTCTGCAGGCTACCCCCGCGATGCCGATGCGCTGTTGATTGTTGAATTGGATGGTCCTGAAGCCGAAGTCAAAGCCTTGACCGATCGCGTGGCGGCAATTGTGAAAACCAAAGATGCCACATCGATCCGTGTCAGTGAAACCGAAGCCGAACGTGAGTTGTTTTGGGCCGGACGGAAATCAGCCTTCCCCGCTATTGGCCGTATTTCACCGGATTATCTTTGCATGGATGGCACGATCCCGCGTCGGCAATTGCCTGAAATGCTAAGCCGTATGTCGCGGATGAGCCAACAATACGGCTTGCGTGTGGCCAATGTATTTCATGCTGGTGATGGCAATCTGCATCCGTTGATTATGTTTGATTCCAACGCCCCGGGTGAATTGGAACGGGCTGAAGAATTTGGCGCGGATATCTTGCGCTCATGTGTTGAATTGGGCGGCGTCCTAACCGGTGAACATGGTGTTGGTGTTGAAAAGCGTGACTTGATGCATGAGATGTTTTCAGAGGACGATCTGAAACAACAGCAACGTCTGAAATGCGCTTTTGACCCGGGGCATTTGCTTAACCCGGGCAAAGTCTTCCCTGTTTTGCATCGCTGTGCTGAATTGGGGCGGCTGCATGTACATCATGGTCAACTTCCACATCCTGATTTGCCGCGATTCTAATGAAAGCCATTTCCACCCCATCTCAACCGCCGCGTGACGTTCGTGATGCTGAAGACCTGCTTGATGCGTTGCAATCGGCGGTGGCGTCTAAAACCAAAATTGATTTGCGTGGCTCAGGCCGTCATCTGCAAAGAGGACGTCCCATTTCGGCTGACCAAGTGCTTAGCCTTGCGCCCATGTCCGGTATTGTTACCTATGAGCCTGATGAATTGGTCCTGATCGCCAAAGCGGCCACGCCATTGCGTGATATTCTAAAAACCCTTGATGACGCGGGCCAGATGCTGGCCTTTGATCCGCCGCTTGGTCACATTAATCCTGAAGAAGCGCTTGGCACTTTGGGCGGGGTTATGGCAACAAATCTGGCAGGCCCACGCCGTTTGGTGGCAGGGGCTGCCCGCGATTATCTTTTGGGCTTCCAAGCCATTTCAGGACGGGGTGAGCAGTTTCAATCAGGCAGCCGCGTGATGAAAAACGTCACAGGCTATGATTTGTCAAAATTGATGGTAGGGTCTTATGGCACGCTGGCTGTTATGCATGAAGTGACGATCAAGACCATGCCGAAACCTGAACATGGGGTCAGTCTGATCATCAAAGCCCGTGATATTGAAAAAGCGGCAGCGGCGATGCGTGATGCTTTTGCTAGCCCTCATGAACCGACAGCAGGGGCGATTATTCCGGCGCAAACCTCGATTTATTCTAAGGTCAAAAAAATCGCCGATATGGGTCAGCAATCAGTATTGGCGGCGATCCGCATCGAAGGGTTTAAGGTTTCGGTCAAAGATCGCGTCAAAGCCCTTTCGGATGTGTTAAAACCTTATGGCGAACAGATCACGTTGACGGAAAAAGAATCAAACTTATTGCAGGCTGAATTGCGTGAAGTCACGTTATTGCCTGAGCAGAACAACAGGGTGTTGTGGAAAGTCTCTTGCCCGCCGAATCAAGGCGCGGGATTGATGAAGCAAATTTTGGCGCGCCCCCATTGCCGTGCCTATGCTGATTGGGCAGGGGGGCTGATCTGGGTCAGTCATCCCGCAGGCCATGATGGCGGGGCCGCCCCCTTGCGGGAATTGCTATCGGCAACAGGGGGGCATGCCACGTTGGTCTCCGCCCCACAATCCATGCGTGAGGCAATCGATGTCTTCCACCCGCAACCGCAAGCCTTGCAAGACTTAACGCGCCGCGTGAAAGCCAGTTTTGATCCTTTGGGGATTTTAAACCCTGGCCGGATGTATGAAGGTATCTGATCATGCAAACACAATTTACCGCTGAACAATTGGCCCAGCCTGATATCGCCGCCGCTGATGAAATTCTACGCAAATGTGTGCATTGCGGGTTTTGCACCGCGACATGCCCAACTTTTGTTCTGACAGGCGATGAACGCGACAGCCCAAGAGGCCGCATTTGGTTGATCCGTGATCTGCTTGAAAATGATGATGTCTCTGGTGATGTCGCTGGTCATCATCTTGACCGATGCCTGACTTGTTTGAGTTGCACCTCAACCTGTCCATCGGGTGTTGATTATATGCATTTGGTGGATATTGGCCGCCGCCATGCGGACCTTCGCCGTAACCGCAGTATTTTTGACCGCCTAAGACGAAAGTTATTGATCGCCACCTTGCCCCATGCCAATCGCGCTTGGGTGATGTTGACTTTGGCATGGTTGGCCAAACCGTTTCAGGGGGTGATGCCGAAAGCCTTGGGGGGGATGCTTGCCGCTGCTCCTAAATCACGCCCGAAACTTGATCCGATTGGCGGCAAAGACCAGATTTTTAATGCCGCATGTCACCCGCCAAAAGCCCGTGTTGCGATGCTGGCGGGGTGCGCCCAGCGTGCCATTAATCCTGATATTAACGCCGCTACCATCCGCTTGCTGAACCGTATTGGTGTTGAGGTTGTTGTCCGCAAGCAAGCCTCATGTTGCGGTGGTGTTGCCCAGCACACAGGCGATGAAAACGCGGCAGAACAAGCGATGATCTCCACCATCAAAGCATGGGGGAATGAATTAAACTTCCGCCACTTGGATGCGATTATTATCAACACTTCAGGGTGTGGCACGGTGGTCAAGGATTACGGTCACCACTTTGCCCAAAATCCTGACATGGCGGATAAGGCCAAAACAATTTCTGACCTGACCATGGATATTTCTGAATTCCTTGATCGCTTCGGCATGGGGGATGTTGATTTTGAACGCACCCAAGGGTTGAGCGTCGCTTATCATGCCGCCTGTTCCTTGCAACACGGCCAGCAGATCAAAACCATCCCAAAAGACCTGTTGAAAAAAGCAGGGTTTGACGTTCGGGATATTGCTGAATCCCACCTATGTTGCGGATCAGCAGGGACATATAACGCCCTGCAACCTGAAATGGCATCACAATTGCAAGCCCGCAAATTAAAGGCGATTAACGCGGCTGAGGCCGATATCGTGGCGGCAGGTAATTTGGGCTGTATCAATCAATTGGCCGATAGCAAAGCCCCGATTGTCCATACGGTTGAATTGCTGGATTGGGCAACAGGCGGGCCAAAGCCCCGCGAATTGCGATCACGGATCAGCACGCCGTCTTAATCAGCAATCGCCCTTCACCGGCTTGAATAACTGTCCTTAATCAAGGCTGAAGAAATCATTGCCCTTGTCATCGGTGATGATGAAGGCAGGGAAGTTTTCCACTTCGATCAGCCAGACAGCCTCCATCCCCAATTCGGGATATTCCAGCACTTCAACTTTTTTGATGGCATCAAGCGCTAGTTTTGCCGCCGCGCCGCCAATAGACCCCAGATAAAACCCGCCATGTTTTTTGCAGGCTTCACGGACTTGGCGGCTGCGGTTGCCCTTGGCCAGCATGACCATAGAACCGCCCGCGGCTTGGAATTGGTCAACATAAGCATCCATCCGCCCTGCGGTGGTTGGCCCGAAACTGCCTGACGCCATGCCATCCGGTGTTTTGGCGGGACCCGCGTAATAGACTGGGTGGTTCTTGATGTAATCAGGCAAATCGCCTTCCTGTTCCAGCCGTTCCAGCAATTTCGCATGGGCAATATCCCGGGCTACAATCAATTTGCCGGTCAGGCTCAACCGTGTTTTGACAGGATGCTGGCTTAATGTGGCCAGAATATCCTTCATCGGCTGATTGAGATCAATGGCAACCGTATCATCGGCATCATCTTCGGTGACGTCAGGCAAGAATTGCGCAGGGTTGCGTTCCAGTTTTTCAACAAACAAGCCTTCAGGGGTAATTTTTGCCATGGCTTGGCGGTCAGCCGAACAACTCACCCCAATACCAATCGGGCAAGACGCGCCATGGCGGGGCAGGCGGATAACCCGCACATCATGGCAGAAATATTTACCGCCAAATTGTGCGCCAATCCCCATCTCGCGTGTCATTTCAAGGACGATCTTTTCCCATTCCAAATCGCGGAAGGCATGGCCATCAGCACTGCCTTCGGTGGGCAGGCTATCCAAGGCGCGAATCGATGCCATTTTCACCGTCTTCATGGTTGTTTCCGCCGATGTGCCGCCGATGACAATCGCCAGATGGTAAGGCGGGCAGGCGGCGGTGCCGAGGGTGCGGATTTTCTCATCAATAAAGGCTTTTAGTTTTTCAGGGTTCAGCACTGCTTTTGTTTGCTGATAGAGAAAGGATTTATTCGCAGACCCGCCACCTTTTTGAATAAAGGTGAAGTGATATTCATCGCCCTTACCGGCATAAAGGTCAATCTGGGCGGGCAGGTTGGTTTTGGTATTGGCCTCATCAAACATGGATGTTGGGGCCAATTGCGAATAGCGCAAATTGCTGTTTTGATAGGTGTTATAAACACCGCGGGAAAGCGCTTCACCGTCATCACCCGTGACCAGCACTTTATCGCCGCGCTTGCCTGAAATAATCGCTGTGCCTGTGTCTTGGCACATGGGCAGGACTTCATCGGCGGCAATAACGGCATTTTTTAGCATTTCCAACGCCACAAAACGGTCATTGCGGGTGGCTTCCGGATCATCAAGGATCGCACGCAATTGTTTCAGATGGCCTGTCCGCAACAGATGGGAGACATTCTTAAACGCTGTTTCAGCCAGCAATGTCAGGGCTTCAGGCGCGACTTTTAAAAACGTCTCACCCCCCAGATCAACCTGTTCAATATGATCACTGCTGATTTTCTCCCACTCTGTTTGAGGGGATTTTGTTGGGAACATAGGGCTGTAAGAAAAGCTCATGGCAATCCTGCTTTAGGTTAAGTTGCCGCCTTCCTGTTTTAGGAATTTGGCTTTTTTCGAAAAGTATCCAGCGAAACAACGTCAGCGCTGGCAGGGGGAGTTTCTGTTTCTTCGGCAGCACCAGGGAGGATCTCGCCTTCATCGATCACAGCGTCTTCGTCATTTTCAGCCAGATCAGATGCAAATTGCAGACCAAAACCCACCGAAGGATCGTTGAAATCAATCACCGCCATAAAGGGGATGGTGAGTTTTTCACGTTCACCGCCAAAAGACAGGGACACGGAAAAATCATCTTTGCGAATCTCAAGATCCCAGAACTGATGCTGGAGAATAATTGTCATTCGTTCGGGGTGGCTCGCCTTTAATCGTGGCGCGATATCAACCCCAGGATATTCGGTCTGAAATGTAATATAGAAATGGGCATTACCGGGAAGACCGCTTTGTTCAGCGATCTTCAATGAAGACCGTACAACAGTGCGTAATGCTGTTTCAACGAGCAATTCGTAATTGATCTGTGGTGTAAACTCATCGTCTTTAGTTGCCATCTTAACCCCCAAGCGGCTTAAATATTCTGCCACTAGTTTGATCAATGTGCAAGACCATCCCAGATAGCAGGACGCTTCTGTTGCCAGGTGCGCCCAAAACCCCGCCAGCGAAGCTCAATTCACTGGACTTTAAAATTGGTTTTTGCAACCGCCATTAGGCAGCAACAGCAACCGGAGCATTGTTGTCGTTTGCAACTACTCGTTTAGCCCGATAACGGTGGTACTATGCCGGGCGAAGACTTTGCCTTTACCACATACGTCGATCCTGACTCGCCCCCATAAGTGCTGATGGCCCCTAAATGCTGATCGCATATCCGTGAGCCTGAATTATGGTGGAGGCGCCGGGCACTGCCCCCGGGTCCGTTCTGCTTATTCCACAACGCGTTTATCGCCATAGCCGATGTGATCGGCACTACCATCAATATAAACACTTTCAAGCCGAATGCAAAGGTGGCGAGGATGTTAATTGCAATTTCGGTGTTCTTTTTCAGAAGAATTTAATTTTGACGCAGAATTAGGCTGGCGACAGGTGGTGAACAAGGGTAAGATACCACTATATTTTGTAGGAAAATAATGAAATGCAACCGTATCTTGAGTTATTACAGCATATCTTAGACCATGGGGATGTGAAGTCTGACCGCACCGGCACCGGCACGAAATCGATCTTTGGTTGGCAAAGCCGCTATGATTTACGCCAAGGCTTCCCGCTGGTCACCACCAAGAAACTGCATTTGAAATCCATCATCCATGAATTGATCTGGTTTATCCAGGGCGATACCAACATTAAATATCTGCAAGACAATGGCGTTCGCATCTGGGATGAATGGGCGGATGAAAACGGTGATTTAGGCCCTGTTTATGGCAAGCAATGGCGGCGATGGGAGACGGCTGACGGGCGCGAAATTGATCAGATCGCTGATGTATTGGCCATGTTGAAAACAAATCCAGATTCGCGCCGTTTATTGGTCTCGGCATGGAATCCTGCAGATGTGAGTAAAATGGCCTTGCCGCCATGCCATAGCCTGTTTCAATTTTACGTGGCAGGGGGGCGGTTGTCTTGCCAGCTTTATCAACGCAGTGCCGATGTGTTTTTAGGCGTGCCGTTTAATATCGCATCCTATGCCCTGCTGACCCATATGGTTGCCCATGTTAGCGGGCTTGAGGTGGGGGATTTTGTCCATACCATGGGGGATGCCCATCTTTACCTCAACCATCTTGATGCGGCAGAAGAACAATTAAAAAGAGCGCCAAAACCATTGCCGCAACTTGAATTGATCAACCCGCCGGATACGCTTGAAGAATTTACGTTCGACCATATCAACATCACAGGATATGACCCCCATCCGCATATCGCGGCGGCGGTCTCAGTTTAGGGGGCATTATGACCAATCCTTATCCCGTCACTGCGGTTGTGGCCATGGCACGAAACCGTGTTATCGGCGATGGTGAAAAATTATTATGGCATCTGCCCGGGGATCTGCCGCGGGTCAAAGCCTTGACCATGGGGCGGCCATTGATCATGGGGCGGCGGACGTATCTGTCGATTGGGCGTCCTTTACCGGGCCGGGCAACGATTGTGCTGACACGGCAAAGCGATTGGTCTCAAGATGGGGTGATGACCGCCTCCTCACTTGATCAAGCGATTGAGATGGCGGCGGCTTGGATTGATGCTGATGACAGCCGCGAAAAAGAGATCATCATTTTCGGCGGCGGTGAGATTTATACCGCTTTCTTGCCTAGGACAGACCGCATTGATTTAACGGAGATTGATCTGGCCCCAGAAGGCGATGCGAAATTCCCAGATTTGACCGCATCAGACTGGCAAGAGGTAGGGCGCGATGACCGCCCCGCAGATGGCGACATGCCTGCCCATGCTTTTGTGCAATTGGAACGTATCCGTTAAGAAACGTCCCATTTGCGGGGCGATACCTTAATTGATCGTGATCTTTGGGGCTTGCGGCGCGGCGGTATCGAGACTGCTGACCACTGATTTCGCGATGTCCATATAGGCTTGGGCATGGGGGCTATCAGGCTGGCTGTTGACAATCGGCGTGCCAGCATCGGCGGTTTCGCGAATTTCCATTTCAAGGGGGATTTTACCCAAGAATGGCAAGCCCAATCGGCTGGCTTCGGCCTCGGCACCGCCATGACCAAAAATGTGAGATGTATCGCCGCAAGATGGGCAGACAAAATAACTCATATTTTCGATCAGACCCAAGACTGGCACACCTACTTTATGAAACATATTGAGCCCTTTTCGTGCGTCGATTAGCGCCAAATCCTGAGGGGTTGAAACGATCACCGCGCCTGCAAGTTTCGCTCGCTGGGACAGCGTCAATTGCGCATCACCAGTCCCCGGCGGCATATCAATCACCAAGACATCAAGATCACCCCAAAGCACATCTTTTAACATTTGTTCCAAGGCGGACATGACCATTGGCCCGCGCCAGATGGTGGGGGCATCTTCTTCCATCAAAAACCCGATGGACATGACTTTTAATCCAAAGGCTTCAAGCGGCACTAATTTATTATTGGCGGTGGTGGGTTTTTGTTTGATGCCGGTCAGCCGCGGTAAAGACGGGCCGTAAATATCCGCATCCAAAATACCAACAGACATACCCAAGGCTTTAAACGCGCAGGCCAGATTGATGGCTGTGGTGGATTTGCCCACCCCGCCTTTGCCTGATGCCACGGCGATGACATGTTTGGCGGGGGCATGCATAGCGCCCTGCATTCCTTGACTCTGATCACTCTGCTGATGATTGTGACCATGATCATGCTGATGGCCAGCAGTTTGGGCGGCTGGTTTTTTATGGGCGGTTAACATGGCGGTGGCGGATAAGACGCCTGGGATGGCGCTGACCGCTTGTTCGGCGGCGATGCGAAGCGGCTGAATGGCTTCGGCATCTTCAGGGTCAATTTCAAGGCTGAAGCCAACATTGCCATCTTTGATCACCACCCCTGAAACATGGCCGGTGGCGACAAGATCGACAACACTGCCCTCAACAGAAACGTTTTTCAGGGCATTCAGGATAATGTCTTCAGTCAGTGTTGTGGTCATAACAGGTCTCAGATTTGGGTTTTAATCGGGCAAAAGGCAAAAAATTCGAATTAAATTTTCCAAACAATTCGATTCAATTCGAAAATTTCAGAAAATACTGCAATGATGCTGGTTGAAAACAGCATCAATAATACAAATATGTAGATGCGTATAGAGATTACAAGATCGCATGTTGTGAAAACACGCGATCACCATCATGATTGAGGTCAGCACAGACCTTTTGGAGAGAAAGATGCCCTGGAACAATCAAGGAAGCGGCAATGGCGGCGATGGGCCAAACGGCCCTAACAACGGCAGTCCATGGGGGAGTGGCCCGCGTAAACCTGGTGGCGGCTCACCTTTCGGTGGCGGCAATAAACCCCCAGAATTTGATGATGTGCTGCGCCAAGGGCGTGACCAGTTCAATAAAATGATGCCAAGTGGTTTTGGCGGCAAGCGGCTGTGGATGATTGGCCTCTTGGTGATTGTTGGCCTGTGGCTGGCATCAGGGTTTTATCGTGTTAACCCGCAACAGCAGGGTGTTGTTCTGCGCTTTGGTGAATGGACATCAACCACCTCACCTGGCTTGCATTACCACCTGCCATACCCGATTGAATCGGTGATGACACCCGAAGTCACCCGCGATAACCGCATCGACATTGGCTTCCGCAATTTGGGGCGTGATACCTCAAACGGCCGCCGTGATGTTGCTTTTGAAAGCCAGATGATCACCGGTGATGAAAATATCGTTGATATTGATTTCGTGGTGTTCTGGCGGATTGGTGACGCGGGGCAATATCTCTTTAATATGGCTGACCCGATTGAAACCACCAAAGTTGCGGCCGAAGCGGTGATGCGTGAAGTCATTGGCGGCGTTGATATTCAATTTGCCTTAACCGATGGTCGTCAGCAAATTCAGTCTTTGGTCAAGCAGCGGTTGCAGACCCTGATTAATGATTATGAAGCAGGGATCATCATTCGTGATGTGCAATTGCTGGCGGTTGACCCGCCTGCTGACGTGATCGATGCCTTTAACGAAGTGCAACGTGCCCGTCAGGATAGAGACCGTCTGAAGAACGAAGCCGAAGCCTACAGAAATGATGTCGTGCCGCGTGCCCGTGGTGAAGCGGCCCGTATCGTTGCTGAAGCCGAAGCCTATGCCGCTGAAGTTGTCAGCCGTTCAGAGGGTGATGCGTCTCGTTTCCAACAGATCTATGATGCCTATCTGACCAGCAAAGATGTCACCAAAGAACGCATCTATATTGAAACGCTGGAAGAAATTTTGGGCAATGTAAATAAAGTGATTATTGACCAAGGCGCAGCAGGCAGCGGTGTCGTGCCGTTCTTGCCCTTGTCAGAAATCACCAAGAAGACTCAGTAAGGGAGAACACACATGAAAACCTCAACGATTTCAATTATCGGTCTGGTTGTTCTGGGTTTTGTCGCCCTTAATGGCCTGTTTATTGTCCAGCAAACCCAGCAAGGGATTGTCTTGCAGTTCGGTGAGCCAAAGCGCACTTTGCAAGACCCTGGCTTGAACTGGAAAATCCCCTTTATTCAGAATGTTGTTTTCTATGAAAACCGCGTTTTGTCGATGGTGTCATCTGATAGTGATGAAGTGATCTTGGCGGATCAGAAGCGTTTGGAAGTTGATACTTACGCCCGTTATCAGATCGTCAACCCACTGTTGTTCTATCAAACCGTGCGTAATGTTCAGGGTGTTGAACAGCGTCTTGATGCGATTGTTGACTCATCCGTCCGCCGTGTTTTGGGTGGCGCGACTTTGGTCGACATTCTTTCAGAAAAGCGCAGTGATTTGACAACCAGCATCCGTGAAGAAGTGAACGCTTCGGCTGAATCTCTGGGGCTGGATATCATTGACGTGCGTATTCGCCGTGCGGATTATCCTGATGCGACTTCACAAAACATTTTTAACCGGATGAAATCTGAACGTGAACGTGAAGCCAAAGAGTTTCGCGCTACAGGGGAAGAAGAAGCCCAGAAGATCCGCGCTGATGCGGATAAACAGCGGACTGTGATGGTTGCGGATGCCCGCCGCCAGAGTGAGATTCTTCGTGGTGAAGGTGATGCAAAATCAATTCAGATTTACGCTGATGCCTTTGGACAGGATAAGGATTTCTTCTCTTTCTATCGGTCAATGCAAGCCTATCGGAAAACCTTCTCAGAAGAAGGCACATCATTGGTCTTGTCACCAGATAGTGAGTTCTTCCGCTTCTTCGGTAGCAAATCTGGCGCTGCCAGCGAATAACAATTTGACCCTGAATCAGGCATTCTTGGGCTTGATTTGGGGTTTTTTCATGGCATGTGGCTCGATCAAGCCGGTCTGATCTTAATTTGACCTTTTCTTGCCCTAAGTCGGTCACATTTCTGCGTTCAACTCTGCGCTAAAGACTTTAAGGAGTATTACGATGATAATATCAAAGCCGTCCTTTATCCGTCATTTGAGCATGCAACCTGTTGCCCTGTTGATGGCTGTGGCCTTCGTGGTGGTCACGATTGTACCAGGTCATGCCCATAGTGAACGCCCCGGAAGTTTTGCGGATCTAGCGGATCAATTGTCCCCTGCTGTGGTCAATATTTCCACCACCACGGTGATTGAAAATCAGCAAAACAACTTCCCGCAATTCCCTCCGGGCTCACCTTTTGAAGATTTTCTGGAAGAGTTTCGTGACCGCGGATCAAAGCGTCAAGCCCAGGCCCTCGGGTCAGGGTTTATCGTTGATAAAAAAGGGATTGTTGTCACCAATAACCATGTGATTGAATCCGCTGATCAGATCAAAGTCACGCTTTATAACGACAAAACATTTGATGCGGTGTTATTGGGGCGTGACCCAAAAACAGATATTGCTGTCTTGAAAATTGAACCTGAAGGTGAAGAGCTGACAGCGGTTGAATTTGGCGATAGTGATGTCATGCGTGTTGGCGATTGGGTGCTGGCCATTGGTAACCCCTTTGGCCTTGGCGGCACTGTGACTGCTGGCATTATCTCGGCCCGTGGGCGTGATATTGGCTCAGGCCCTTATGATGATTTCATCCAGACCGATGCTTCGATCAACCGCGGTAATTCCGGTGGGCCTTTATTTAACCTTGAAGGTGAAGTGATCGGCATTAATACGGCTATTTTCTCTCAGACAGGCGGGTCTGTCGGGATCGGTTTTGCTATTGCGGCTAATCTGGCGACAAATGTTGTGGATCAATTGGCTGAATATGGCCGCACCCGCCGGGGCTGGTTGGGTGTCTTTATCCAAGAGATTACCCCTGAGATTGCCGATTCTCTTGGCCTTGAAAGCGAAAATGGCGCTTTGGTCTCATCCGTCCATCCCGAGGGCCCTGCCCAAGCAGGTGGTGTCATGGCGGGTGACGTTGTGCTTAAATTTGACGGCAAAGCCATCAGCGATATGCGGAGCCTGCCGCGGATTGTGGCTGAAACCGCCATTGGCAAAGAGGTGAAGGTCGAAGTCCTGCGTGACGGGAAGATGAAAACCTTGACCATTACCCTTGGTGAATTGGAACAGGCGGAACAAGCAGGGCTGTTTGGCGAAAGCGCTAAAGCCAATGCTGACCCCCATAGTTTTGCCAGCCTTGGGTTCACCGTTGCGCCATTGACCGATGAAAGCCGCAAAGAATATGAAGTGCCTGACGAAGCCAATGGCAATCCAATTAATGGTGTCATTGTCACTGAAGTTGTTGATGGCAGCCCTGCGGCTGAACGTGGCTTGACCCCGGGGGATGTGATCCGCCGTATTGGTCAGCAACAGGTCATGACGGTGAGCGATTTGATCGATGGCGTGGCCGAGGTGCGGAAATCCAATAAGACGTCGTTCTTGTTGTTGGTGCGCCGCGGTAGCCGTGAGCGGTTTGTCGCTATTCCGGTGGAATAAATTCACCATGAAACATCAAAGAAATGGCGGCATAAGCCGCCATTTTTTATGTGATCAATTCGGTTGCATCAAAAGTGATTGTCAGAAATCAGGTGACAATCTCATCATCATGGTAGCCTTGCAGCCACAACAGCCCGCGCAAATCGGCATGGTCCAACGTCGCGGTGGCAACGGCTTTTAATGCGTCTTTACCGCGAAAGGCGGTACCCAGCCCCGCCAATTCGGTCATGCCGCGGTCATTGGCGCCATCACCGATGGTCGCGACATCTTCCGCCGCAATCCCCATCTCAGCAATCGTGGTTTGAAGCCGGGTTGCTTTGGCGTTCTGGTCCAACAGAGGCGGGATCAAGTCGCCCGTAATTTTACCATCTTCAATGACCATTTGATTGGCGTAATGTTCATCAAATCCCAAACGCTTGCCAATGACTTCGGTCAGGAAGGTAAACCCTCCTGATGCCAAAATGGTACGGGCGCCATGGTGGTTCATGGTTGCCACAAGGGCTTCAGCACCTTCACTTAATTCAGCATCATCGATAATCTTCTGGATTAATCCTGCGTCACTGCCGGCGATAATCTTCATGCGTGCCATCAAGGATTGGCCGAAATCCAATTCACCGGCCATGGTGCGGGCAGTAATCTGCGCCACTTCTTCACCAAAGCCTGAAAGTTCAGCCAGATCATTGAGGGATTCAGATGTGATGATCGTGCAATCCATATCAGCGATCAGCAATTTCTTGCGGCGGTTTTTTGCCGGCAGGATGGTGATATCGGCGGTCAAACCAGCAAATTCAGCCTTCAGATCAGCCATTCGATTTGGTGAGGCTTCAGCCTCAAACGCGACTTCAAAAGCGATATCGGGCGACAGCCAGCGATGACCATCATCACCAATCCCATGGCGCGATAAACTGTCCAAGACCATTTCTGGCAAATCTTGGGGCAAGGGGGTGGTGTCATGGGTCAGAATAGAAAGGATATATTGCATCATGCCCTGTTATGGCGTATCGCCTTTAATATGTCTATCACTGATCATAAAGAGCGCGATAAACCACCTGTTCTGGTGATCGCTGGCCCCACGGCAAGCGGCAAATCTGCGCTTGGGTTGAAATTGGCGGATGCCTTAGGGGGTGAGATCGTCAATGCTGATTCCATGCAGATCTATCAAGACTTGCCAATCTTAACCGCGATGCCAGATGCTGAAGATCAAGCCCAAGTCCCGCATCATGGCTATGGGGTCTTGGATGGAGCGGAACGCTGTTCGGTGGCGCGTTGGCTTGATCTGACTCGTGATATTGTCGGGGATATTCACGCTCGTGGCAAAACCCCGATCCTGATTGGCGGCACAGGAATGTATTTGCGCGCCGCTATGGACGGCATCTCACCGATCCCTGAAATTGAGCCGCAGTATCGCGATCAAGCCTCCGCGCAATATGATGACATGGGCGGGGCTGCTTTCCGCCAAGCCCTTGCAGAAAAAGACCCTGTTTTGGCGGCACGATTAAATGATGGTGATCGGCAACGACTGATCCGTGGGATGGAAGTTGTCTTGGGCACAGGCACGCCTTTGAGCCAATGGCAAGATATCCCCCTGCAAGGTCAACTCAAGGCGGATTTCACCACCGTTACGATCATGCCGCCCCGCCATGAACTTTATGATGCGATCAACCGCCGCTATCCGTTGATGCTTGAAAATGGCGGGATCGACGAAGCCCAACAATTGATGGCGCGTGGCCTTGATCCGTCTTTGCCCTTGATGAAGGCTGTTGGCCTGCCGCCGGTGCTGGCATATTTGCGGGGTGAGATCGATGCTGACGCGATGGTCACAGAGGCTTGCCAAGACAGCCGCCGCTATGCCAAACGCCAAATAACATGGTTCAATAATCAAATGCAGGCTAATTTTTGCGAAGATTCTTCTTATTTTGAGCAATTTTCGGAAAGTTTTATTAAAAAAATCTTGTCAAAAGTTAGTTTTAGCATTTGACATCTTGTGTTCTTTATGGAAAAAGAGCACATGAATATTTGTTTTTATTACAAGTTTTCTAAATTTATCTTCTGAGCCTTCGATCAATCACAAACGGTCATAACAATGCCGTTACGGTATTGCTGGGGCCGTTGCGGTGTTGCTGGGCTGCTTTATGGTTTGCGGCATTTAACGCCAAGATAAATTGCAATTGAGACAGGCGCTTGAATAAGGGTTCAGGCATAGCAATAGAAAGGGACTTCCCATGGCTGGGACCAACGCGGGAATGGACAACACAGATCAGGATACAACACAGGATCAAGCAGCGATGACAGGTGCTGAGGCGATCCTTAAAGTGCTGGAAGAAGAAGGCGTCGATGTTATTTTTGGCTACCCTGGTGGGGCTGTATTGCCAATTTACGATGCGTTGTTTCAGAACAATTCGATCCGTCACGTCTTGGTGCGCCATGAACAGGCGGCGGTTCATGCCGCCGAAGGTTACGCCCGTTCCACAGGGAAAACAGGTGTTGTGCTGGTCACTTCAGGCCCGGGGGCAACCAATGCTGTCACTGGTCTGACCGATGCGTTGATGGATTCAATCCCGCTGGTTTGCTTAAGTGGGCAGGTCCCAACCCATTTGATTGGTAATGACGCCTTCCAAGAAGCCGATACAACAGGCATTACCCGTCCCTGCACCAAACATAATTATCTGGTTAAATCAGGTGATGATCTTTGCCATGTGATGCGTGAAGCCTTCCATGTTGCCACTAAAGGTCGCCCTGGTCCGGTTGTGATCGACCTGCCAAAAGATGTTCAATTGGCCGATGTCACTTTGGAAGAAAAACAAGAAGAGGTTGTCACCGCACGGTATCAGCCTGTAACAGAACCTGATCGCGCGGCGGTGCGGCAAGCGGCTGAATTGATCGCTTCTGCAAAACGTCCTGTGATTTATGGTGGCGGCGGCATTATTAATGCCGGTCCAGCCGCATCCGATAAATTGCGTGAACTGGTTGCCATGACAGGCTATCCGACAACCCTGACCTTGATGGGGCTGGGGGCATTGCCCGCAACCGACCCGAATTTCCTGGGCATGTTGGGGATGCACGGCACGTATGAAGCCAATCTGACGATGTATCATTGTGATGTCATGCTGAATATCGGCGCGCGATTTGATGATCGGGTGACAGGCCGCACCAACGCGTTCTCACCGGGGTCAACCAAAATCCATATCGATATTGACCCGTCATCAATCAACAAGAATATTCAGGTTGATCTGCCGATCATCGGTGATGCTGGCCGCGTCATGGAGCTTTTGATCGAAGAATTGAAAGCCATGAAATTTAAACCTGATGCAGCAGCACTGGGTGAATGGTGGGGCAAGATCAACAGCTGGAAAGCCATCAATTGTCTTGGGTTTGACCAGTCAGGTGAGATTATTAAGCCGCAATATGCGATCCATAGGCTTTGGGAAATGACTCAAAATGTTGATGCTTATGTCACCACTGAGGTGGGGCAGCATCAAATGTGGGCGGCGCAATATTACCGTTTTGAAAACCCGAACCGCTGGATGACTTCAGGTGGCTTGGGCACCATGGGTTATGGCTTGCCAGCCGCCATGGGTGTTCAGATTGGCAATCCTGAAAAACTGGTGATTGATATTGCTGGTGAAGCGTCATTCATGATGAATATGCAGGAAATGTCGACCTTAAAGCAGTATCGTTTGCCGGTAAAAATGTTCATCATCAACAACGAATGGATGGGGATGGTCCGCCAATGGCAACAACTCAACCACGGCAGTCGTTATTCTGAAAGTTATTCGGATTCATTGCCTGATTTCATGAAATTGGCTGAAAGTTTTGGGCTGAAAGGTCTTTGTGCGCAATCTGTTGATGACCTTGACGGCGTGATCGAAGAAATGATCGCCCATGATGGTCCGGTCTTGGCGGATATTCGTGTCGCCAAAGAAGAAAACTGTTTCCCGATGATCCCATCAGGGGCGGCGCATAATGAAATGTTGTTGGGCCCGCAAGATAAAGCCGCCAATGCAACATCCGAAGAAGGCTTAGCGCTGGTATAAAGATATTTGGGTTATGGCCATAAGCGTTGATTAACAATCTTGATTAATGCTGGCCTATACCAAGAGATTGGTTTAAGGAAGATAACCATGAGTGAACTTGAAAAACGACATACGATTTCAGTGCTTGTCGATAATGAACCAGGCGTGTTGGCGCGGGTGATCGGGCTGTTTTCTGGCCGCGGTTATAATATCGAAAGCCTGACCGTATCTGAAATTGATCCTGTTGACCAAGTGTCACGGATTTCTGTTGTGACCCGCGGCACACCGATGGTGATCGAACAGATCAAAGCGCAATTGGCGCGGATCATCCCCGTCCACGCGGTTAAGGATTTAACCAGCGATGGCGCCCATATTGAACGTGAATTGGCTTTGGTCAAAATGGTCAATTCAGGCGAAGAACGGATCGAAGCTTTACGGATTGCCAATACTTTCCGTGCCCGCACATTGGACAGCACGCTGACGTCCTTTGTCTTTGAAATCACAGGCAGCAGCTCAAAAGTACAAGCATTTGTTGACTTAATGTCATCTCTAGGCGAAGTAGAGGTTTCACGAACAGGTGTTTCTGCTATATCAAGAGGTGCTGTCGCTGATATGCCCATCACGACAACTCGTGATGCCGCAGCATCATAACGCCATTATAAACCCTTAGGAGAAGTCTCATGCGCGTTTATTACGATCGGGATGCCGACGTTAATCTGATTAAATCAAAAAAAGTATGCATTGTCGGCTATGGCAGCCAAGGCCATGCCCATGCCGCTAACCTTAAGGACTCTGGTGTTCCTGACGTTGCGATTGCTTTGCGTGAAGGTTCAGCAACCCGCGCCAAGGCTGAAGCTGCTGGCTTTAAAGTCATGGGTGTTGCCGAAGCCGCTGCTTGGGCCGATGTGTTGATGATCCTGACCCCTGATGAATTGCAGGCTGAAATTTATGAAAATGAAATTCATGGCAATATGCGCCCTGGCTCAATGCTGGCTTTTGCCCATGGTTTGAATGTTCATTTTGACCTGATTGTTCCGGCCGCTGATGTTGATGTTATCATGGTGGCACCAAAAGGCCCTGGCCATACCGTGCGCGGTGAATACCAAAAAGGTGGCGGTGTGCCATGTTTGTTGGCCGTCCATCAGGATGCGTCAAGCAACGCCCATGATATTGGCCTATCTTACGCGTCAGCCATTGGTGGCGGTCGTTCAGGCGTGATCGAAACAACCTTCCGTCAGGAATGTGAAACTGATCTCTTTGGTGAGCAGGCTGTTCTTTGTGGCGGTTTGGTCGAATTGATCAAAGCAGGTTTCGATACACTGGTAGAAGCAGGTTACGACCCAGAAATGGCGTATTTCGAATGTCTGCATGAAGTGAAACTGATTGTTGATCTGATTTATGAAGGCGGCATTGCCAACATGAACTACTCCATTTCAAACACCGCTGAATATGGTGAATATGTTTCAGGTCCCCGCGTTATTACTGACGAGACCCGCCAGGCGATGCGCGGCATCTTGGATGACATTCAATCCGGCCGCTTTACCCGTGATTGGATGCTGGAAAACAAAGCCCGCCAGTCCAGCTTTAAGGCCACACGTCGCCGCAATGCAGCCCACCCAATCGAAGAAGTGGGTGAGAACTTGCGTGGGATGATGCCTTGGATTGGCGCCAACCGTTTGGTTGATAAGTCCAAAAACTAAGTAAAAATGATAAAATTCAGCACGATAGGCCATAAATTAGGTTTATCGTGCTGGATTTAGCCACATTTGTGGTTTAAAACTCCTTTAAGGGGTTTTTTTTATGCCCCAATTAATTGATGGCTTGATCATAAGCCTAACCATCAGGGGGCCGTTTCAAACGGTTAAAACTTTATGCTGAATGCGATCCGTGGATTGTTCTCTGCCGATTTGGCAATTGATTTGGGTACAGCCAACACGCTGGTTTATGTCAAAGGCAAAGGCATCATTTTGAATGAACCTTCAGTTGTTGCGATTGCACAAATTCGCGGCAAACAGCAGGTGCTCGCCGTCGGTGAAGAAGCCAAAGTTATGTTGGGGAAAACCCCGGGTAACATCCGTGCGATCCGTCCGATGGCTGATGGGGTGATTGCTGACTTTGAAGTCGCCGAAGAAATGATCAAGCATTTCATCCGTAAAGTGAACGGCTCCATGCCATTGTCCAGCCCTCAGGTGATTATTTGTGTGCCATCAGGCTCAACCGCTGTTGAACGCCGTGCCATTCAGGAATCGGCTGAAAGCGCAGGGGCTCGCCGTGTTTATCTTATCGAAGAACCTATGGCAGCCGCCATCGGTGCTGGCCTGCCCGTGACAGAACCTTCAGGGTCTATGGTCGTTGATATTGGCGGCGGCACCACCGAAGTTGCTATCCTGTCTTTGGGCAATATTGTTTATGCTCATTCTGTCCGTGTTGGCGGTGATAAATTTGATGAATCCCTGATCAGTTATATGCGCCGCACCCATAATCTGTTGATCGGTGAAAGCACAGCAGAACGGATCAAAACTGAAATCGGGATTGCCTGTAAGCCGCAAGGCACATCAGGTCAGAAAATTCAGGTGCGTGGCCGTGATTTGGTCAATGGCGTGCCGAAGGAAATTACCATCACTCAGGCGCAGGTTGCTGATGCTCTGTCTGATGCTATTCGCCAAATTGTTGAGGGCGTTAAAGTTGCGCTGGAACAAACCCCACCTGAATTGGCGGCGGATATTGTTGAAAAAGGTATTGTCATGACAGGCGGCGGCAGCCTCTTGCATGAAATTGACTCTGTCTTGCGTGATGCCACAGGTCTGCCGATTTCAATCGCTGAAGATCCGCTGACTTGTGTTGCGCTAGGGACAGGCCGCTGTCTTGAAGAAATGCGCACCCTTCAGAACGTTCTGGTTGGCGCATAAGGTTGGACGATGGCCAGTGCGCAGGGTGACCGTAAGCGAGGCCGAAAGAAAAATGGCATCACCAGCCATGTGCTGATCTTTATCCTTTGCATCAGTCTGATGACATTGGGTAAGGCTGATATTTCGGCGATGAACTCGCTGAGAACAATCATGACAGGGCTGACGATGCCAATCGCTGATGTTGTGGCGGTGCCGATCCGTGCTGTCACTTCAATGGTGGAAAGCGCGCAAGCCGCTGCCAAACTCCGTGAAGAAAACTTGAAATTAAAGGAAGATGTCAAACGGCTCAGCCGTTGGCGGCTTCAGGCGGAATTGCTGCAATCTGAAAACAGGCAATTGCGATCGGTCAGCGGCGTTATCGTGCCGGAAGCCACAACCCCTGTATCTGCTCGTGTTATTGCCATTAATGCCGATAGTTTCGCCCATGTGGTGATGATCAATATCGGGCGGGATAAAGGCATCCGCCGCGGCAATGCTGTTACCACCACCGATGGTCTGGTGGGGATGATTATTGATGTTGGCGCGCGTCATAGCCAAGTGCTGTTGCTGACTGATATCAACGCCATGATCCCGGTGATTTTATCGTCATCATCATGGCCGGCCACTACAGTTGGCCAAAACACCACCTCGCTTAAATTGCGTTTCCTACCAGCAGAAGCCAGCATTGAGGTTGATGAATTGATCCAAACGTCAGGCCATGGTGGGGTCCTGCCTGCAGGCATCCCTGTTGGCCGCATCAGCAGCATCAATAATGATTTGATCACGATTGATCCGATTGTTGATTTAAAGCGTTTGTCTTTTGTTTCTGTTTTGGTGACAGAAGATGACCCCGGGTTCAGTACAAAAGAACTCTTGAGCCAAGCCTATAGCCCTCTGCCTGAAGATGAAGATGCCTTCAGCCTGCAAGGGTTGAACGCCCTTGGCCAGCGCGAAGATAGTGATGTGCTGCAAGACAGTAACCAGCAGAACGGAAATTGATCATGCTGTTTGACCGTAAAGCAGATCAGATCCTATTCCAGCAAGTCTTTGCTTTTGTCATGTTGCTGTTGGCGGCTTTTGTTGAAAGCGGGTTGGGGCTGGTGCCAAGTTTTTATGGCAGCGCGCCTAAAATATCATTTTGTTTGTTGTTTTTAACCGCGCTCTATCGCCCGCTTGCTGTGCCGTTATATCCCGTCATGTTGGTGGGGCTGATTTATGATACGGTGCAGGGCAGCCCCTTTGGCTATACATCCAGCCTTTATTTGATCATCCTTGGGGTGGTGGAATGGCGGCGGCAGTTTTTGATCATCGCTGATCCGTCGGTCATCTGGTCAGAATTTGTCATCATGCTGTCAGGTTTGATGGTCTATATCTTCCTTGTCTTTTTTATCTTCCATGGGGCTTGGCCGCCATTTGCTGAAATTTTATTTCAGATCGGGTTTACGGCTTTGCTGTTCCCGATCTTCAACTGGATGATTGCCTTTGGCCGTCAGGTTGGCATTTATTTAGGGGGTGACCAATGATCACCCGCGCCATGAAACTCTATGAGGCAAAATTAAAGCGGCGGTCTTTAATCTTAGGTGGGTTGCAAGGCGCGTTGGTCATGGGTTTGGCCGCACGGCTCTATTTCTTACAGGTCGAAGAAGGCCGCCAATACCAGAAATTATCTGACCGCAATAAATACGACTTCCGGATTATCCCGCCATCACGGGGGCGGATCAAAGATATCGCTGGCCGATTGCTGGCGGGCAATGCCGAAGCCTATGAATTGAGCATCACCCCGCAATACAGCAATGACCTGAAAGAAACATTGGTGCAATTGTCGATGCTGATTGACCTGTCTGATGATGAGATCAAAGCCTTTATTGAAGAAGCCAATTCCTCCCCATCATTCTTGCCCATCCCCATTCGGGCTGATCTAACCCAGCGTGAAGTCGCCCGTATCGCAGTTCGCAGCCCTGAATTGCCTGGGGTTAATTTTGAACGTGTTGAAAAGCGCATCTATCCCCAAGGTGTGTTGGGTGGCCATTTGACAGGCTATGTCAATCGCGCCACGGCTGATGAAGTTGAAACCGGCGTCATTACCCGAGAGTTGGCCAATTTATCCACCGGCAAATCAGGGGTGGAAAAAGCCTTTGAACGGCAATTGCGGGGCTATCCAGGCCGGGAGCGGATTTTGGTCAATGCCGTGGGGCGTCCGATCCGAACCGCGGTTGATGAACGGCCGAAATCAGGGGCTGATCTGAACCTGACCATCAATATGGATGATCAGTTGTTTGCCATTGAAACCCTTAAAAAAGGCAAAAAGAAACCGTTGCCTCTATCATCGCCTCGCGTCAAACGATCCTTGGAATCGGACGATGAATTGGCCAAAATTCTGGCCGATGGACAAAGCACAGCATTTGAAGACGAAAAGGGCCGGGTGGTGCCACCTGAAACAGGGTCTGTTGTTGTATTGGATGTCAAAACAGGTGAAGTCAAAACTTTGGTCTCGTCACCAACCTTTGATCCGAATTTATTTTCTGGCCGGCTTAGTTCTCGCGACTGGAATATGCTGATGGAAAATCCGCGGACGCCACTTTTGGACCGTTCGCTTTCAGGGCAATATTCGCCGGGGTCAACCTTTAAGATGGTGGTGGCCTTGGCCGCCCTTGAAGCCGGGGTGATCAATGAAAAAACAAGTTTTCATTGTGAAGGTCACAGGACTGTTGGCAATCAAGATTTTCACTGCTGGCTGAAAGATGGCCATGGTCATGTCAATGTCATGAGCGCGATAGAACAATCTTGTGATGTGTTCTTTTATGAAATTGGCCTTAAACTTGGCATCAAACGCATTGCTGAAATGGCGCGTAAATTGGGCTTGGGTGAAAAGACAGGGATCAGCATCCCCGGCGAAAAATCTGGCCTGATCCCTTCAAAAGATTGGAAAATGGCAACCCATGGGCGGTCATGGACATTGGGCGAAACCGTCAATGCGTCTATTGGGCAGGGGTATGTTTTAACAACACCATTGCAATTGGCGGTGATGACAGCCCGTCTTGCCAATGGCAAACAGGCTGTTACGCCTCGTCTGACGACATCGGAATTAGACGGGCAAGAGTTTGAGCCGCTTGATATATCGCCAGCGGCATTAAAGATTATTCAACGTTCAATGCGGCGGGTGATGAACGGGCCTAAAGGCACGGCGAGACGATCTGATCTTTCCGATATTGGCGTCCCTATGGCGGGCAAAACAGGCACGGTTCAGGTCAGGGCAATCTCAAAAGCGGAACGTGAAGAAGGCGTGATTGATAACATGGATCGGCAATGGAAGTTTCGGGATCATGCCCTGTTTGTCAGTTACGCCCCTTATGACAATCCGCGCTATGCCATTGCGGTTGTGGTCGAACATGGTGGCGGCGGTTCCTCTACCGCGGCGCCCATCGCCAGTGCGGTGATGCGTAAATTATTGAAGGGGAGTGGATGATGCCATCGCCCCGACCCGTCAATGCTATGGCGCATCCACTATCGGCACCGACGTCAATTTTACAGCGACTGCAACGTGTGCCATGGCTTGTGATACTGATCAGCCTGATTTTATCAGCCATTGGCGTTGGCGCGCTTTATTCGGCTGCGGCGGGCAGTTGGACGCCATGGGCCGGGCAGCATTTGATGCGGATCGGTATTGGCCTTGTTTTGATGGTGATCGTTGCCTCTGTGCCGATTTGGTATTATCGCAAAATCGCACCCTTCGGATGGGTGGCAGCTTTGCTTATCCTTGCCTCGCTTGAATTTATAGGCGGCGGCGTTGGGGTTAAGCGCTGGCTGTACATTGGCGGGTTTAACTTACAACCGTCTGAGCCTGCAAAACTGGCCGTCATTATGTTGCTGGCGTCCTATTTCCACACCATCAATCCTGAATTATTGCGCAGCATCAGAGTTTATATTCCGGCGGCGGTGATTGCCATCATCCCCTTTGTTCAGGTCTTGCTTCAGCCAGATTTAGGCACATCTGTTATGCTTCTAGGGTCAGGGGCGGCCGTGATTTTTGTGGCTGGCATGCCGGTTTGGATGATCCTTGGTGTTTTGGGATTACTGGTCTTGGCCGCGCCTGTGATTTGGTCTTTTCTTTATGATTATCAGAAAGACCGTATTTTGGTTTTCCTCAACCCTGGGGCAGATCATTTGGGGGCAGGGTATCAGATCACCCAATCCAAAATTGCACTGGGCAGTGGCGGTGTTTTTGGCAAAGGTTATTTGCAAGGCAGCCAAAGCCGTTTGAATTATTTGCCTGAAAAGC
>WTHX01000036.1 GCA_011522975.1 Alphaproteobacteria bacterium
GAATGCGGCGGTCTTCACCGATGGATCATTTGTCTATATTCCCAAAGGCGTGCGCTGCCCCATGGAATTATCCATCTATTTCCGCATCAATGAGATGAACACAGGGCAGTTTGAACGGACATTGATCATTGCCGATGAAGGCAGTTATGTTTCTTACCTCGAAGGCTGTACAGCCCCGCAACGGGATGAGAACCAATTGCATGCTGCTGTCGTTGAGCTGGTGGCTATGACCGATGCTGAGATTAAATATTCAACAGTCCAGAACTGGTATCCTGGTGATGAAAACGGCAAGGGCGGGATTTACAATTTTGTCACCAAGCGTGGGATTTGCAAAGGCGACCGGTCTAAAATCTCTTGGACACAGGTTGAAACAGGCTCCGCTATTACATGGAAATATCCGTCTTGCATCTTGATGGGGGCGGATTCAATCGGTGAATTTTACTCAGTTGCTGTCACCAATAACGCCCAGCAGGCCGATACCGGCACTAAAATGATCCATATTGGCCCACGGACCAAATCCACCATCATCGCCAAAGGGATTGCTGCGGGTAAGTCTGACAGCACCTATCGCGGGCTTGTGCGGATGATGCCGGGGGCTGAAACAGGGCGTAATTTCACCCAATGTGACAGTTTGCTGGTGGGGGATAAATGCGGGGCGCATACCGTGCCTTATATCGTCTCACGCAATCCATCGGCACGGATTGAGCATGAGGCCACTACCTCAAGGATTTCAGAAGACCAGATGTTCTATTGCCTGCAACGCGGGATGACCGAAGAAGATGCTGTGTCTTTGATTGTAAACGGCTTCTGCAAAGAAGTGATGAAAGAATTGCCTATGGAATTCGCTGTTGAGGCTCAAAAGCTGATCGGCATTTCCCTTGAAGGCAGTGTTGGATAAGGAAAAAACAATGGCTTTACTCGAAATTAAAGACCTTCACGCCTCCATCGGGGATACCGAAATTCTGAAAGGCATCAACCTGACCATCAATAAAGGTGAGGTGCATGCCATTATGGGGCCTAATGGGTCTGGCAAATCAACCTTGTCTTATGTGCTGTCAGGCCGTGATGGCTATGAGGTGACAGGCGGTGATATTCTGTTGGATGGCGAGTCTGTCCTTGAGATGGAAGCCGATGAACGGGCGCGGGCAGGGATGTTCTTGGCCTTCCAGTATCCGGTTGAATTGCCTGGTGTTGGTGGCATGAGTTTTCTGCGGGGTGCGGTCAATGCCCGCCGCCGTGATGAAGGCTTGGACGATATCGACAATCTTGAATTCGTTAAAATGGTTCGCGCCAAAGCAGGGGCTTTGGGCATCAAAGACGATATGCTGAAACGTGCCGTTAATGTTGGCTTTTCAGGCGGTGAAAAGAAGCGCTATGAAATCCTGCAAATGGCGATGCTTGAGCCATCAATGGCAATCTTGGATGAAACGGATTCAGGGCTTGATGTCGATGCGCTGAAGATTGTCTCCGAAGGTGTGAATGCGCTGAGGGGGGATAGCATTGGTATGCTGGTGATCACCCATTATCAGCGTCTGCTCGACCATATCGTGCCGGACCATGTGCATATTCTGGCGGGTGGTAAAATCTTAAAGTCAGGTGATAAGAGTTTAGCCTTAGAAGTTGAAAAGACAGGATATTCAGGGTTTATCGATGCTGCATGATCAATTGAAATCTCGATTGGATGAAGGCCAGTTATTGCCGTTATCAGCAAACGCGGCCAAGCGTTTCATCGAAGGTGGTTTTCCGAAACCCCAAGAAGAAGCATGGCGTTTCACCAATCTGAATGCGCTGCGCAACCGGTCTTTTGCCGCCATGCCCGATGCTAAATTGGCGACGGCTGATGGCCTGCCTGAAGGCGCGCGTTTGGTGTTCTTTAACGGCGTGATGCAAGACCATTTGTCCACGGCTTTGCCAGATGGCATGACCATGGTTGGTCTTGCTGATGATGCTGAACTGGCGGGGCGTCTTGACGATGATCGTCTTTCGGATCACGCGATCGCCAATCTTTCGGTTGCCATGATGACAGCCGGTCTGGGCTTACGCATTTCAGGGCAGGTTGAAACCCCATTGCATCTTGTGTTCCGCAATGATGGCGCGGATGCCTCCAGCCATGCGGTGATTGTGGTGGATATCGCTGATCACGCCAGTTGCAGTCTAATTGAACATCACCATGGTGATGGTGATGGGCTGTCTGCCCCTGTGTTGTCGATTACCCTTGGCCAATCAGCACGGTTAGACCACGGGCGGGTTCAATCCGAAGACGGCAGCCGTCATCATTTGGCGGTGATGGCGATGGATATTGCTGAAAAAGGCCAATATCATGCGCTTTCTGTTCAAACTGGCAGTGCTTTGTCCCGGGCGGAAAACCGTATTGCCCTGAAAGGTGAAGATGTTGATTTGACCATGACAACCTTGTATCTGGCCAATAACAAGCAGGTTATGGATGTCACCACATTGGTTGATCACCAGATGCCGAATTGCACGTCACGCCAGATTGTTCGCGGTGTTTTGGATGACCAAGCCAAGGGGATTTTCCAAGGCAAGGTGATCGTTGCGCGTGATGCCCAGAAAACTGACGGCAATCAGATGAGCCGTACGTTGTTGTTATCCCGCAAATGTGAGGCGGATGCCAAGCCGGAACTTGAGATTTATGCCGATGACGTGGCCTGTTCCCATGGCGC
>WTHX01000124.1 GCA_011522975.1 Alphaproteobacteria bacterium
AGTAGTTGTGGGGGTGGACGTCGGGCCTGACGTTCTCATATTTATCCAGAATGCCCTCATATGAGACAAGGCGGTAGTTGGCCGTCCCAATCCCAAACATCAAGTTATCCTGCGCCACCTGCCAGCCGCCGTTAATGGTCTTGAGCCAGGCGCTCTCCTGGGGGTTCGTTGCGCCCTGAATGAATTGATCCGTGTACCTCGAGGCCGTCCCGGGAAGTGCAGAAAATATCACAACCACCGCTAATACTTCAAACGCGACAAGGGCAAGATACCGCCCCCAGTTCGGCTTCCAGACGAGACCCGCCAGCATGCCGCCACAGGCGCGGATGAGAAAGTTAATCCGCTCCCCCGTCATGACGGAGATCGCCATGGTGAAGAGCGCGATAACGCCCGATAACGCCGCAACACGGCCCTTAACGGAGACCGCCAGCGCCACCATGATCATGAAGGCCGGCAACCCCACCTTGGCGACGTAATTCCCCGGCACCAAATCGCCGTATGGCCAAGACAGCCGTCCCCCCTGCTGTCCAACGATTAGAATTTCTGCCATCAGAATACCGCACATCACCACAAGCCCTATGCCGGTTGAGACCAGCATTGCATATAGGAGCCGCATATCCTTTGCGAGCCAGAAGGCCGTCGCCATAGCGAACATCGGGAAGCGGAACCACGCCACCGCCTCACCCACGGAATAGGCGGGGAAGTCGGAGACCGCGCCCGCGAATATGCACCAGAACCAGAACGCAAAGCCCGCCCGCACCCAGAAGTGCTTTAGCCAGTCACCCTCGCGCTTGACAATCGACCTCACCACAAAAGTTAGCGCCAGCAGGGTCACCCAAATGTCTGCAGGTGTCCGCTCTATAAGGAGGATAAACGGACCAAGCAACCAAAAAATATGGGCAAACTTTTCCCATTGCGGCAACTCCGAAACTGCTACGCGAGCGTCGGTAATAATTGCCTTTAACGCTGGCATGATGCGGAGGTTTTCCCCCTCTTTATTCAGGTATTGGCCGAAATTGCTGTTCATGTTCTAAAATCTTTTTTGATACTTTTGCCTTTGTCTGATGGACAGCAAAACTCTTTTTCTTATCCCACATAAGTTTTTTTGGGTAAATAAGTTAATAAGCAATTAAGAGGTTTTACGCATTTCTGAATACGTAGACTTAACAACAATCCACTTACTTGCCTGATAATGATCAACACCACTTGCTAAAATGTTCTCTGGCGGATTGAAACACCATCATATGCAGCCGCATCAAATGCTCAAAATCCGCCAGATACCCGCCGCCGATCACCGTCGCCACAGGCACCCCGCGCCCCAGCCAATATTCCAGCACCATATCTTCCCGCGCTTTGACGCCAGTATCGGTCAGCGTCAGTCGCCCCAGCGCATCCGCCTCATGGACATCAACCCCCGCGTCATATATGACCAAATCAGGCCTGATCCGCCCCGATAAATCCTCTAGCGTTTCGGCCAAGATTTTCAAATAATCGCTATCGCCTGTCCCGCTTGGGATCAGCACATCGAGATCGCTCAAGGCTTTGTCATGGGGGTAATTATCGGCGCAATGCAGCGAGCAGGTGAACACCGCATCATCCCTCGCCAAAATACGGGCCGTGCCATCACCTTGGTGAACATCGACATCCAAAATCAGCACCGATTGCACGCGTCCCTCGGCGATCAGCCGCCGTGCCGTATAAGCCATATCGTTAAAGACGCAGAACCCCGCGCCGTAATCAAAGTGGGCATGGTGTGTCCCCCCTGCCCCATGGCAAGCCAGCCCAAATTGCAGGGCCTTTATTGCCGTCCGATACGTGCCTTCCACCGCCAGAAATGATCGCTTGGCCAATGCCTCCGACCATGGCAATCCCAATCGGCGCAAGTCATCAGGGGATAAATGGTTATGGGCAATGGCATCGATATATTGCGGGGCATGGGCAATAGCTAATGATGCAGGTGATGCGGGCCGCGGGTGCGACAGCCGCCCCCCTTGGGCAATCCCCGCCCTTAAAATGCGATCCATCAGGCTGGTGAATTTATGGGCGGGAAAACGATGCCCCACTGGCAGAGGAATGTCATAATCAGGGTGGGAAATAAAATGCAGCATCTTGAACCTAGCGTGATCTTACCTTACATAAGGCGGCGTGATTGTATCAAATCACAAGGTGCTTACCACCCTTGATCAAAAGGAAATATCATGGCCGCCAAAGTTGAAATTTACACCAGCGCCCTCTGCGGGTTTTGCACCGCCGCCAAACGATTGCTCGATTCCAAAAATATCGACTATACCGAAATTGACGTGACTTTTGATCGCCCCACCCGCCAAGCCATGACGGAACGGGCAGGCGGCAAAACCTCCGTCCCGCAAATTTTTGTTGATAATATCGGGATCGGCGGCTGTGATGATCTCTATGCCCTCAATGACGCGGATCAACTGGACAGGTTGATCAACCCGCCATCCTAAAATTACTTACCGCCATTGGCTTTTGACCATTCCTTAGGCGCATCAAGATAATCGGCAACCGCGCCTAAGGTGGATTGGTCAAACCGGCCTTGGGCAGTGGCTTCCGCCAAGACATCTCGCCATGTGGTCAGGTAATGCAAGGTCAGGCCGTTATCCGCCATGATCTCCCGTGTTTCGGGGAAGATATCATAGAAAA
>WTHX01000042.1:0-3633 GCA_011522975.1 Alphaproteobacteria bacterium
CCATTGCCGGACAAAATCACCATAGGCTTGGGGGTCTAAATCTTTGCGGGCTTCGAGCGCATCAACATTACCGCCAGGGCGCAAGGCTTCAATTGAAGTAAAGCCATTGGCATAGCCGCCAAAACGTACCCCTGTTTTGGCCAAGATCGGCATGGCTTTGGTGACGGCTTCGGGGATCGAACAATTGATCATCACCCCCGCAACACCGCGGTCTGCCGCCGCCGTGGCGGCATCTTCCAGCCGTTCACCTGAGCGCAATGTGTTTGAGCCATCATCCGCAATCGTATAGCCCAGATAAACAGGTTTGCCGGTTTCCTTTGCCGCATCAATGGCCGCCATGGCTTCGGCAATAATGCCGATGGTTTCGATAAACATAACATCAACTTCTGGGCCTTGATGGGCGCAAATCTTGCGGTATTCGTCTAAAGAACCTTCATAGGGCATGCTTTCTTCGGTGACATAAGACGCCACCAATGGCGGCAAACATCCTGTCACTTGAATAGGGCGGGTGGCTTGGTCACGGGCTTTATTGACCAGTTTTAACGCCAATTGCTGAGCCTCATCAAACCATTCCGGAAACCCATTGCGCGCCAAGCGTGACGACGTTGTGGTATAGGAATTGACCGTGATGGCATCGGCCCCTGCATCAACAAAAGCACGGTGGACATCTTCGACTATATCGGGGCTTTCCATCATGACTTTAACCGACCAAAGCGCATGGGCTTTTTGCTGTGATCGTTTGCTGATTTCCTGGCCCAAACCGCCATCAAGAAGCGTTACTGCTGTCATGAGTTTATCCTATTTTTCATGGGCATTAATTGCAGGGGGTGACGTGGTCAAATCAATTGGCACGTCAAAATGCTGAAGCGTGATTTTGCCAAAACGGTCTTCCGCCCAAGCAATTTTTTCTGGCGTGAACCACGCATCTGCTGCGGCGCGATTGTCAAAGACATAAACGCCGCCTGCGGTTTCCGCGCCATCACCTAAAAGATATTGCTTGGCGATCAGCCCTTCTAAGTCCCTGTAGATCGGGGCAGATTGGGTAAATTTTTCAACCAAATCATCACGGCTGACGCCTTCAGGAATGGAAAATGTAGAAATTACAATATGCATTGGTCTTGCTTTCTAAACCTTCTTTATCCTTTAAATTATCTATACCTTGACCCAAAGAACAATACCATTGATAAGGTCGTCATGTCATATTTTGAAACCCCCGCCACTAATCCAAGAGTTATCTTCAAATGCTAAAGCGTATTCTTCTTGCCGTTGCCATCACCATGACCGGTCTTGTTTCCGCCCATGCTGAACATATCCACCATGGCAGTTTGATGATTTCTGACGCGGTGATGCGGGCAGCCTTGCCCGGCGGTAAGGTCACTGCTGCTTATATGACCATCACCAACACGGGCGGCCAAGATGATGCGCTTGTGGCGGTGCGTTATGACGGCGCGAAGAAAAGTGAAATTCACACCATGGAAATGGTCAATGATGTGATGAAAATGCGCCCTGTGGACGGTGCTTTGACCATCCCTGCTGGCCAAACGGTAAGACTGAAACCTGGTGGGCTTCACTTGATGTTCATGGGATTGACCGAACGCCCCATGGCAGGCGATGAAGCCATTATCAGCCTTGATTTTGAAAAAGCAGGGCCTTTGACCCTGACCTTACCTGTTGAAAAATTGATGTCTGGCCATAAGAAAACTTCCGACCAAGTTGACGACCATAATCACGACCAATAACAGTATGATCACCGTTATCAGGTAAGCGCCATAGCGAAGACAAAAAAGCATGGACGCCGCCACAATTGATGATAAGGTTAAATAACGTTAACAATCGAGAGGAGGTGGTCCAATGTCTAGTGATGGAATGAAAAAAGCAGGTTTTGCAGGGTTTAATTGCGGCATGATGGGCAGCCTCATCAGCGCCGTATAACCTAAGCATCCTGTTTTTAAGAAATCACGGAAAGGGAGCATTGCTCCCTTTCTTTTTTTGGGGGTCTTTTATGTTTGGGGTTTTTTGGGGTTGATCAACGGCTGAAAACAGTCGCCAGTAAATCTTCACAAAAATCTTGATGGGCTTTGGTGAAAAATGCAGGCTGATCGCTATCAATATCCAAAACAGCAAAAACTTCACCTTGACGGTTAAAACACGGCACCACCAATTCGGATCGTGTTGAGGAGGCGCAAGCGATATGCCCCGGGAAGGCATCCACATCATCTACCAGTTGGGTTTGTGCTTGCCGTGCCGCCGCCCCACACACGCCGCGATCAAAAGGAATTTGCAAACAGCCATGACCGCCTTGATACGGCCCGATCTTAAGCATCTGAGGCGCGGTCACACGATAAAACCCCACCCAATCAAACCCTTCTACGCTGTGATACAACTCACCCGCAAGTGTCGCCATAATCGCAATGGCGTCATCTTCGCCATCGATGAGGGCAAGGCATCGTGATTTTAGGTCATCTAGAAATTCTGTGTCTGTCATATTTCGTCTCGTTCATCGGCCATCAGCATAATCGGTCACAATGGTATATCAAGATTGAATATGCTAAGGATTAATTTCAAGACGATTGAAGTGTTTTAAATCAGGTGAATTTATTATGGAATATGATGACATTAACGTTGTTGAAGAACTCATGGGGATTGTTGATACGATTGTCGATTTTGCCATCAAAGTCGCATCCATTGTCATCAATTACGGCATCATGGCGTTCAATTTTGTGGCGCAAATGTTAGGGCTTTAAATAAAACTGATTAAAATCAGCCGCCCGCCCATAATCAAAAATGCAATTAACACCAAGCGGCGGAACATCTCCAGATCAATTTTATGGCGGATCATCTCACCTGCTCTAAATCCAAGCATGGTGAGCGCTAGGCCAATGATCGAAGGTAGTATCACATCGGCTGTTAAAACCGCAATAGACCCAAGGGCAACCGCCAAGGTCACACTGCCAATCATAAAGATAAAACCAATCGCGCCGATAAATTCATCTTTGCCAACATTGCGGCCCATCAGATACATCACCACAGGCGGCGACCAAACAGAACTGAGCCCACCGATTAGGCCAGATGCCCCGCCGCCCAAAACCTGCCATATCGGGTGAGGCCCAACAGGAAATCGCCAGCCAAAAAGACTGGGCACAGCAAATAACACCATGGCAAGACCAATAGATGTCAATAAAACTTCTTCTGGAAAAGACCGGATATTGACCGCTGTAACCATCATTACCGCCACCAGCGAGATGGCAAAAACACTGTATTTCTTGGCGGTGATTTTGGGGGAAGGCCCGCGCATAAATTGAAACACATTTACAAACAGCATGGGCAAAACAATGATGGGTATCGCTTCAATCGGTGGGATGAACAAGGTCAATGTCACCATCAAAATAGCCGGCATGCCCATGCCGATAATGCCTTTGACCAGTCCTGCAAAAACAAAACAAAAGGCAATAAAAGCCACCATATCAAGGGGGTAAGAAAGGGTGATGGCTTCGATCATCGCTTTATTGGCCTTTTGATAGTCGCCTGATCTGATTAGGTGAGGTAATAAAACTAGGTGATGGTGATGCCGCAAAAACTGGCAATGGCGCGGGCAACATCACCCATCCTGCTGGCAAAGGGAAGAATGGCAAC
>WTHX01000042.1:3733-9040 GCA_011522975.1 Alphaproteobacteria bacterium
ATCGGATGTTGAAGGGGTTTTATCCATTGGTCCGCACAACAAATTCCATGCCAGACTGTTGCCCCACATAAATCCCAGGACGGTGTTTTTTTAAATGAATGATCAATTCACCCAAACTGACATCAAAGCCGTCAGGACGGATCCGAATGATCGTGGCTTCGGCATCAACATCAGTATCGGTGCAATGCAGGGTAACTTTTTGATCCAAGGCAATCATCATTGTCTCCGTTGGTTTAATTCAAATCTATCGCTTTTGACTTCAACGCTTCAAGCGGCACGATTCGTAACGTCGCAATATTGGTTGCCGCCAATACCACATCAGGGGCTTTATCGGCTTGATAGGCTTCCAGCCAGCGGGCGGCGCAAAGGCACCATCTGTCCCCTGCCCTTAGCCCTGCAAAACCAAATTCGGGTCTAGGGGTGGATAAATCATTGCCGCGGCTTTGACTGAATTTTAAAAAATCATCGGTCATCACCGCGCAAACTGTATGCACGCCGTGGTCTTGTGGGCCTGTTTCGCAACACCCCGTCCGATAGAACCCGGTGACAGGGTCTTCAGAACAAAGCGCCAGCGTGCCGCCTAAGACATTGCGTTGGCGGCCATCACCGCCGAAACCACCGTCCATGGTCATATCTCCTTACAGTTGGAAAAGAATATACCTTTATCGGTGATCAGTCGAAGGAATTCATCCCCGGCAAAGCATTGGTGGCCGTTTCAATGTCATGTTCCAGCCTTGCCATAAAGTCGCGGCGGTTAAGCCCCGGCGGGATTTCAGGCAAAAGTTTAACATCAATCACCCCTGATTTTTTTGTGAATGCCGCCCGCGACCAGAACAAACCTGAATTGAGCGCCACTGGCACAACCGGCAGGCCTGTCGCTTGATAAATGGCAAATGTGCCGGCATGATACGAATGTTCAGCCCCAGGGGCGACCCGTGTGCCTTGCGGGAAAATCAAAATGCTATCCCCTATTTTATTGATCTTTTCAGCCGCCGCCATCAGGTTTTTTAACGCCGCCCGACCCGCGGAACGATCAATCGGCACGGATGGCACTTTGACAAAAAACAGCCCAATAAAAGGCAGATAGATCAATTCTTTTTTCAATACCGGCGCGGGGCTATCAAATTCCGCATACAGAAAAATCGTCTCCCATGCCGATTGATGTTTCGCGGCATAAATCACCGGATGGTCGGGACGTGGGCCTGTCACCCGATGGGTAATGCCCATGATATATTTCAGCAACACAACCATAATCGCTGACCAGAGATGTTCATATTTCTGGCAGACCCGATAAGGCAACAGCAATATAGGCAGACCAATAACCGCCATAATCGCCGTGATGCCATAAAAAAGAATATTAAAAATAAGAGACCTGATGATCACGATGACATCACCTTTATTTGAAAAACAAGGCGAAGGCCTTGGTCTGTTTCTCGGCTTTCGGCCATGATCAATTCATGGCCAGAGGTTTCACAGAAATGGGGGAAATCCAGCTGTGCCGCCGGGTCATCGGCCCAAACCTCAAGCACATCACCCGCGCCAAGGTCTTTGATGGCACGGCGGGCTTTTAACACAGGCAAAGGGCATTTCAGCCCTGTTAAATCGATCTGTTGTTTTGGGGTAACTGAAGACATAGCCCAACCTAATTGGTGTTGGCGCGACCTGCAAGCCCGAAGACAGTGAAAGATGAGACTTGTCGAGACCATCAAGGGCGCTTAAATAAGGGCATGAGCATTTGGGGAAAAATCATTGGTGGCGCGGCAGGCTTTGCAATAGGCGGGCCCATTGGCGGTCTTTTGGGCGCGATTGCTGGCCATGCGGTGGACAGTTATGTCGCTGAAACCCAGCCTGATCCCGTGGCAGGGCGTGAAGTCGCCTTCACTATTGCTTTGATCGCCCTCAGCGCCAAAATGGCCAAGGCGGATGGCACGGTCACCCGTGATGAAATCCTAGCCTTCCGCCAGAAAGTAGATATTTCGCAAAAAGACCTTGACCATGTCAGCCGGCTTTGGGATTTGGCCCGCCAGACGCCTGATGGTTTTGATGGCTACGCAAGGCAGTTGGCCAAAATGTTTCCACCGGCCTCCCCTATTCTGGATCAATTGATGGAATTGCTGTTTTTCATCGCAAGGGCTGATGGTGATATTACCGAAACTGAAACAAATTACCTGAGCCAAGTGGCGGGAATCTTGGGGTATGACACAGCAGGGTTTGAACGGCTTTGTCTCATGTATGGCAACCCTGAAGCCAGCCCTTATCAAACCCTTGGGGTCAGCCCTGATGATGATGATCAGTTGATCCGCAAAGCCTGGATCAATTTGGCCAAAGACCACCACCCTGACCAATTGACCGCCGCGGGTTTACCCGAAGAATTCATCCGCGCCGCCAATGAACGTTTGGCCAAGATCAATGCGGCTTATGAAGATATTACCCGATTGCGACAACAATCTGGTTCAGATGCAATGAAGGATACTGTTCATGGCTGATGCCTTGCTTTCTGTTGCTGATCTTGGGGTGAACCTTGGTGATCGCTGGCTGATGCGCCATGCTGATGTCACCATCTCCACAGGCGATCGGCTTTGCCTTGTGGGGCGAAATGGCGCGGGCAAATCAACCCTGATGAAAATGATGGCAGGATTGGGTGAACCTGATGAAGGCTCGCTCTGGATGGCGCCGGGGGCGAATGTATCTTACTTGCCGCAAGCACCGACCCTGCCGAAAGGCATGAGTCTGGCCAGCATTGTCGAACATGGCACAGGCAGTGATGGCGATTATGTCGCCGCCACCCATAAAGCCGAAGCCATGCTGACCCGCATGGGAATGGACCCCAATTGGATGACCGATGGTCTATCAGGCGGGGAATCGCGGCGGGTGGCATTGGCGCGGGCTTTGGTCAAAGAACCTGATGTTTTGCTGATGGATGAACCGACAAACCATCTGGATTTGCCAACCATTGAATGGATGGAAGACATGCTGATGGCACGCGGCGGGGCTATGGTGGTGATTAGCCACGATCGGGCTTTCTTGCGCCGCATTGGCAATGGCACGTTATGGATTGATGGCGGCAAATTGCGCCGACGCCAAGGCAGTTTTGATGGTTTTGATGAATGGGCTGAAGTGATCCAAGCCGAAGAAGCCACAAGGCTGTATAAAATGGATCGTAAAATCGCCGAAGAAACACGCTGGTCACGCGAAGGCATTTCAGCCCGCCGCAAGCGGAATATGGGGCGGATGCGGGAATTGGATGTGTTGCGCCAAACCCGCGCGCAATTGGCCGCCCCCATGGGACGTTCCGCCCGCATGGAAACCACAACTGCTGAAGGCGGTGGGCAAATGGTGCTGGAAGCCATTGATTTGACCGTCACCGTCCCCGCCACAAGACCCAATATGGGTTCAGCCATGGGGCTTAATTCGGTCAGCACCAACGATATTAAAGATGATCGCCGCATCTTGTTTAACCATTTCAACGGCATCATCCGCAAAGGTGACCGGATTGGTATTATTGGCCCGAACGGGATCGGGAAATCATCATTGGTGCGGGCTTTATTGGGTAAAATTGCCCCTGATAGCGGCCGTATCCGCGAAGGCTTTGGCCTAATGACATCTTATTTTGATCAGCAACGCGAGGCCTTAAACGGTGAGGATTCGCCTTGGACGGTGCTTTGCCCTGGCGGCGGTGATACGGTTGAAGTGGCGGGTCGGTCAATCCATGTCAAAAAATACCTCGAAGATTTTTTGTTTGATTCTTATAAGGTCACGCAACGGGTCAGAACGCTTTCTGGCGGTGAGCAAAACCGCCTTTTATTGGCCAAACTTTTTGCTGAAGAGCATAATTTTCTAGTGCTGGATGAACCGACCAATGATTTGGATATGGAAACACTTGAATTGCTGCAAGAGGTGATCGCTGATTACAAAGGCACGATTCTGATCATCAGCCACGACCGCGACTTTATTGATCGCACCGTGACATCACTGTTGGCGTTTGAAGGCGATGGCAAGATTATCCCCCATGCTGGCGGGTATTCTGATTATCTGGCACGGCGGGTCAAAACCGCTGAACGCAAGAAAGCCAAATCAAGCAAGCCAGCCCAGAAGGCCGAACGCAATCGTGATGCCCGAACGGCGAAACTTTCCTTTAAAGATAAACACGCGCTGGAAAAATTGCCCGGCGAATTGGCCGCGCTTGAAGCCGCCATTGAACAGGCGGAAAAAGAATTGGCCGACCCCAATCTATTTGCCCGTGATGGGGAGCGGTTCAGCACATTGGCAGCGCAAGTCACTGCCGATAAAGAAACGCTGGCTCAAAAAGAAGATCAATGGCTGGAACTAGAAGCCTTGCGGGAAGAAATTGAAGGGTAAGTATCGCCCTCCCCCCATCAGGCTTGACATCACCGCCCCAATCGCCGCATATGAGGCGAGGTCAGATGGCTGGATGACCGCTGTTTTGCAGAGGAAAGTCCGGGCTCCACGGAACCACGATGCTGGATAACGCCCAGCGAGGGCAACCTCAGGGAAAGTGCCACAGAAAACAAACCGCCATTTTTTAATGGTAAGGGTGAAACGGTGCGGTAAGAGCGCACCGCGCCACTGGCAACAGGGGCGGCAGGGTAAACCCCATCGGGAGCAAGACCAGATAGGAACGCAATGCCTTCGGGCAAAGGGCAGGTTTCGTCCTGACGTTCGGGTAGGTCGCTTGAGACGGCTGGCAACAGTCGCCCTAGATGAATGGTCATCCAGTGTGATTGATTTTTTCGATCATGCGGACAGAACCCGGCTTATAGGCTATCTGACCTCTTTTGGTTGACGTCTTTTGGGCTGACCCTATTAAGCGAAAATTTTCAGCGATTTAATAATGATTGATATCGCGGTGATCACGGGTTTTGATGATGCCTGATTTGCGCAAATACGTCAGCGCCAATGTGATGGCAAACCCAATGACAGCCCAAATCAGCAAAAGCCAAAACCATTGTTTGGGCAAAGTTGTAATAGGGATCACTTGAATTTCGACCAAATACAGCCACAGCGCGACCAGTAAAGCAGAACCGCCAAGCGGCAGAAAAAAAACCGTGCTGGTATCAAAGATTTCGAGCACAATGAAAACAACCCCAATGATAATCCAAATCTGAAAGACATATAGATATTCAAAAGCCATTTATGATGTCCGTGACGTTTGAGGAATTGTTGAGGACGACCGTGGCCGCTTTTTAGTCGATTTACGTGCTGGCTTTTCAGTATCATCCAAGGGCAGGCTTTCAAGAAACGCTGTCGCCATTCCCAGCACTTTTGAGATTTCCGTCGGCATGATGA
>WTHX01000067.1 GCA_011522975.1 Alphaproteobacteria bacterium
CGCAAGCCGCTTTGGTCAGCGCTGGATGAAAAAGCCATCCAAAACTTCAAAACAGGTGAGCAAGTTTTGATGGGGCATCGGTTGGCCCAAAGTATTGGCGTCAAGGCGGGGGATAGCGTCACGCTGGTCGGTGCGCGCGGCCGGGCAACACCTTTTGGCACGTTGCCGCAACGCCGGACCTATAAGGTGGGGGGGCTGTTTGATGTTGGCATGTTTGAATATGACAAAGCCTTTATCTTTATGCCGCTTGAAGCCTCACAATCCTTTTTCGGGCAGGATGGCTCAGTTACTGGGCTTGAGATTTACTCATCAAACCTGAACATGACCGATGTCTTGCGGCAGAATATTCAACAGACGGTGACGCCCACGGTCAGGGTCAGCGATTGGCGGGACCGCAACCGATCATTCTTGAACGCGCTGGCGGTTGAACGCAATGTCATGTTCTTGATCCTAACGCTGATTATCATTGTCGCGGCGTTTAATATCATTTCATCCATGATCATGCTGGTGCGGTCAAAAAACAATGATATCGCGGTGTTGCGGGCCATGGGAGCAACAGGAGGCGGCATCATGCGGGTGTTCTTTATGACAGGCGCCAGCATTGGCGTTGTTGGGACCGTCATCGGCACGTTATTGGGCTTGGGTTTTTGCTGGAATATTGATGGTATTAAATCACTCTTGGAACAAATGACGGGCACAGAATTATTCGCCGCTGAAATTTACTTCCTTTCGACATTGCCTGCTGATGTAAACCCGCAAGAAGTCTTTATGGTGATCGGCATGGCGTTGTTATTGTCCTTCTTGGCGTCTGTTTACCCTGCATGGCGGGCATCGCGCATCGCACCGGCGGAGGCATTACGCTATGAGTAACTCTGTTGTAACGCCGCCAAAAGATGATGCCGCATCAGCGCCAATGTTGCGCCTGAGCGATGTTGAAAAATCATTCTCACAAGGCAAATCAGCCCTTCATGTGTTGCGGGGGGCTAGCCTGACGATCAATGCCGGTGAAATGGTGGCTTTGGTGGGGCCAAGCGGTTCAGGCAAATCGACATTGCTGAATATCGCGGGGCTTTTGGAAAACCCTGATCGCGGGGCGGTGCAGGTTGGCGGCACCCATACCGCAAGATTATCATCAAAACAACGGGCGAAACTGCGCCGCCAAAGCATTGGGTTTGTTTTTCAATTCCACCGCCTCTTGCCCGAATTTTCAGCCCTTGAAAATCTGCTGATCCCGCAAATGTTGGCAGGCCTGCCGCGAGATGAAGCCACCACAAGAGCAGAACAATTGCTCGCCATGGTGCAATTGGCCGATCGTGCGGGTCATCGCCCGGGGCAATTGTCTGGCGGCGAACAACAGCGTGTTGCCATCGCAAGGGCGGTTTCAAACGCCCCTAATATTCTGTTGGCGGATGAACCAACAGGCAATCTTGACCCTGAAACCGCCGCTGATGTGTTTAGCCATTTAACCGCTATTATTCGCAATACAGGCACGGCAGCGTTGATCGTCACCCATAACACCGAATTGGCCAAGAAAATGGATCGTGTCGTGACGATTCGTCAGGGTGAAATTCTGGAGGCGTGATCGCCGCCTGTTTTAGCCTTGCGATAACCCGCCATTTCCGTGGCCATCACCACCCTGCCAACAACCCCCTTGTCATTGAGGGGCAAGGCTTGCCAATATAGGCCATGTCGACTGCCCCTTTATTCGTTCATCTTCGTGTTCATTCCGCCTATTCGCTTGCTGAAGGCACGTTTCAGATTGGCCCGCTTGTCTCTGCCGTCAAAGCGATGGGGCAGCCTGCTGTCGCCATCACCGATAGTTTTAATACATTCGCTGCATTAGAATTTTCGGATAAAGCCAATGGTGCAGGGATACAGCCCATTATTGGCGCACAGGTTATTCTTACTGATGATGATAACGCAACTTCTGGTGAGGTGGTGTTGCTGGTCCAGAATGAAACAGGCTGGCTTAATCTGTCGCAATTAATCTCTGATGCGCTTTTGGCGGATAGCGATTTGCCGTCCATCGCGGTGGCGCAATTGGCAAAGCATCATGATGGGCTGATCCTTCTCTCAGGCGGGGCCACCAAAGGCTTTGTTGGCGGGGCGGCGGCTGATGGGCAATCGGCTTTGGCCGAAAGCCGTTTGAGCCAATTGACCGCCATGATGCCTGGCCGCGTTTATGTAGAATTGCAACGCCATGGCACAGCAAGGGAAGCGGCGGCTGAACCCATTCTTTTGGATTTGGCGTATAAATTGGATATCCCGCTGGTTGCCACCAATGATTGCTATTTTGCCAAGCCGGAAATGGCATCTGCCCATGAAGTGTTGTTATGCATATCCCAAGGCGTGACCCTTGATGAAGATGACCGCCGCCGCGAAACAGACCAACATTACTTAAAATCAGCGGCTGAAATGGCTTTGGTGTTTTCTGATTTACCAGAAGCGATTGCTAACACCGCGGTGATCGCCCAACGCTGTGCCTTTAAAGTGCCATCAAAAGCCCCCATTTTGCCGGCTTTTCCTGTGCCAGAGGGTATGACCGAAGAAGACCATTTGCGCGCCGAAGCCCAAAAGGGCCTCGATAATCGATTGGCCACCAGTGCCTATGATGATATTCGCAATGATCCCGAACAGGTCAAAACCTATCAAGACCGCCTGAATTTTGAATTGGATGTCATTATCCAAATGGGTTTCCCGGGGTATTTCCTGATCGTTGCTGATTTCATTGGCTGGTCAAAAGCCCAAGGGATTCCAGTTGGCCCGGGGCGAGGGTCGGGTGCGGGGTCATTGGTGGCTTATGCGCTTTTGATCACGGATCTTGATCCGATCCGTTGGGGGCTGTTGTTTGAACGTTTCCTCAATCCTGAGCGTGTGTCGATGCCTGACTTCGATATTGATTTCTGTCAGGACCGCCGTGATGAAGTGATCACTTATGTTCAGCAAAAATACGGTATGGATAAAGTCGCCCAGATCATTACATTTGGATCCCTGCAAGCCCGGGCGGCATTGCGGGATGTCGGGCGAGTCATGGGCATGCCTTATGGCCAGGTGGATCGCATCGCCAAATTGGTGCCGAGCAATCCTGCCAATCCCGTGACCTTGAACCAAGCGCTTGAAAGCGAACAAGATTTGAAACGTGAACGTGACCAAGACCAGCAAGTGGCCGAATTGATCAATGTATCGTGCCAGTTGGAAGGGCTCTATCGCCATGCCTCCACCCATGCGGCGGGGTTGGTGATTGGTGACCGGCCTCTACAGCAATTGGTGCCGCTTTATCGTGATCCGCGGTCGGATATGCCGGTGACGCAATTTAATATGAAATGGGTTGAAAAAGCCGGGCTGGTGAAATTTGATTTCCTTGGGCTGAAAACCCTGACGGTGCTGGAACAAGCCTTGATGCTGATCAATCGAGATGGCGGCAACTTGACGCTTGATGATATCCCGCTTGCCGATGACAAAACGTTTGAGATGTTATCGCGCGGGGATACCGTTGGTGTCTTCCAGTTGGAATCAAGTGGGATGCGGGATGTCTTGCGGGGGCTAAAGCCTGACCGATTTGAAGATATTATCGCGGTGGTGGCGCTTTATCGTCCGGGGCCGATGGAGAATATCCCCAATTATGTTGCCCGCAAACATGGCCGTGAAGAGGTCATTTATATGCACCCATGGCTTGAACCGGTTTTGGCTGAAACCTATGGCATCATGATTTATCAGGAACAGGTTCAGCAAGCGGCGCAGGTCTTGGCGGGATATACCCTCGGTGGGGCGGATATTTTGCGCCGTGCCATGGGGAAGAAAATTCAAGCCGAAATGGATGCCCAGCGCGAACAGTTTGTTTCGGGCTGTGCTGAAAATGACATTAAAGCGTCTTTGGCATCAGATGTATTCGATAAAATCAGCGCATTTGCAGGCTATGGGTTTAACAAATCCCACGCCGCCGCCTATGCTTTGATTGCGTGGCAGACGGCATGGCTAAAGGCTAATCACCCGGCGGCATTTTTGGCCGCCTCCATGTCGCTTGATGCCGGCAATACCGATAAATTATCAACCTTTAAGCAAGATTGTATCGCCCATGATATCGCTGTGCTGCCGCCTGATGTGAACGCATCTGAAGCAAAATTTACCGTTGAAAATCAACAGGGTAAATTGGCGGTGCGTTATGCTTTGGGGGCAATCCGCAATGTTGGATTTGACGCCATGTCAACCTTGGTTGAAAACCGCAATCAACATGGCAAGTTCAAAGATTTGGATGATTTTGCCACCCGCATGGAAGGCGGCTTGTCGCGGCGTTTTCTTGAAAACCTGATCAAATCAGGCGCGATGGACAGCCTTGGGGCCAATCGGGCGCAATTAATGGCGGGGCTTGATGCGATTGTCGGTCATGGCCAAGCGGTTAAGCGGGACCGCGAGTCGGAACAAGAAAACCTCTTTGGTGGCGGGCAGGATAATCAACTTAAAATCGTTTTGCCGCAAATGCCTGAGGCTTCAAACAAAATCAAATTGGACGATGAGTTTTCGGCCTTGGGGCTTTATATCTCTGCCCATCCTTTGGATGATTATGCGGAACAGATGGCGTCACTTGAAATCATACCTGCCAATCAAATCGAGGCTGAGGTGACCAAACGTGGCAATGGCTGTCGGTTGAAATTGGCGGGCAATATCGCGTCAAAACAAATCCGCCAATCGGCAAAGGGCAATCGTTTTGCTTTTATTCAATTCACGGATCAGACGGGCAGTTTTGAAGCCACCGCATTTTCAGAAACGCTAGAAGCGGCAAAACCTTTTCTTGATCATGATGGCCCGATGATGGTCAAAGCCGATGCCCGTATGGAAGAAGGCGGGGTCAGGCTTTTAATCAGCCGAATAACCCCGCTTGATGATGTGGCTTTTGCCAATAGCACAGGGGCTGAAATTACCATTACCCACGCCGATGCTTTGGACGGGCTTTATGAAGGGCTGAAACGTGATGGTCCCGGCATGGGTAAGGTCCAAATCTCGCTTCAGGCTGAAGACAAAAATGTGGCCATTACATTGCCGGGCAGTTTCAAACTTTCCAATCAATTTAGGCAAATGGCCAAGGCATTGCCCGGTGTTGGTTCGATCCGCGATTTGAAATAGTTATCCTGAACGACCGACTTAAGGATTATATCCCAGAATTTCAGGCTTTTTCGTGAAATTACCCTTGCTTATTAGGGTGGGAATCGGTAGATACATCTCACTTGTTGGATTTTCCAGCAAGAATTCGCACATGAAGGCGGTGTTGCTGGCAAATTCCAGTGGTTCTTTTGGTCATGTTAAGCATGTTCACTGAACAGACACCATCCGGTGAGTTTCGACTTGCACCTTCATGGAGGCTTAACCGGAAAAGAAGGAGTTCATCCATGCCTCTACCAAGTTTTACTATGCGCCAACTGCTCGAAGCAGGTGTTCACTTTGGTCACCACACCCGTCGTTGGAATCCAAAGATGGAACGTTTCATTTTTGGCACACGCAATAACATTCACATTCTTGATCTTCAGCAAACTGTCCCAATGTTGGGTCAGGCGCTTGATATTGTCAGCCAGACTGCAGCCCGCGGCGGCCGCATCTTGTTTGTTGGCACCAAGCCTGCTGCTGCAGAAACAATCGCAGAAGCAGCCCGTTCATGTGGCCAGTATTTTGTTAACCACCGCTGGTTGGGCGGCATGATGACAAACTGGAGCACAGTGTCTCAGTCGATCCGCCGCTTGCGCAACCTCGAAGAACGTCTTGGCGGTGATGATGTCCATTCATTGACCAAGAAAGAAACACTTCAGCTGAACCGCGAATTGGAAAAGCTGGAACGCACCCTTGGCGGGATCAAAGAAATGGGCGGCTTGCCTGATCTGTTGTTCGTTATCGATACCAACAAAGAAGCCATTGCCGTTGCCGAAGCCAATGTTTTGGGCATTCCTGTTGTTGCTGTTGTTGACTCAAACGCCAGCCCAGACGGTGTTGATTTCCCAATCCCAGGCAATGATGATGCGTTGCGTGCTATTTCTCTTTACTGTGATCTTGTGGCAGGTTCAGTCCTTGACGGCCTGAAGACTGAAATGATCCGTGAGGGCAAGGATTTGGGCGAAGAAGCCGCACCTGTTGAAGCCGCTGTTGCTGAAGAAGCCCCTGCTGAAGACGCTCCCGCTGAAGAAGCACAGCCTGAAGCCTAAATTAAAACATACTCTCCGATTAATCTCTTAATCGGAGGGTTTTATGCTGAACAAACCCAAAGGATATGGATTATGAGCATTACCGCTGCACTTGTTAAAGATCTTCGTGAAGCCACAGGCGCTGGCATGATGGATTGTAAGAAGGCGTTGACCGAAACTAATGGTGACCTTGATGGCGCTATTGATTGGTTGCGCAAGAAAGGCCTTTCTGCTGCTGCTAAGAAATCAAGCCGCGTTGCCAGCGAAGGTCTGGTCGGTGCCTCAAGTACTGGCAATTCAGGGACGCTTGTTGAAGTGAACTCTGAAACTGACTTTGTTGCCCGTAATGATGCCTTCCAAGCGTTCGTTGCTGGCCTTGCCGGTCTTGCTGGCAATGCCGATAATATCGAAGCATTGACAGGCATGGATTTCCCAGGCACTGGCCGCACTGTCGCCGAAGAATTGACCCATAACATCGCCACTATTGGTGAGAATATGACCATTCGCCGGATGACTAAACTTTCAGTTTCTGAAGGTTCAGTCGTGACGTACATCCACAACGCTGCTGCTGAAGGCCTTGGCCGCATTGGTGTTTTGGTTGCCCTTGAAAGCGCGGCGTCTGCTGATGCGTTGACGGCGCTTGGCAAGCAATTGGCCATGCATGTGGCGGCGGCTGCCCCGGCATCACTCAGCGCTGATGATCTTGACCCTGAAATGGTCGCCAAAGAACGTCAGATTCTGATCGATCAGGCCATGCAGTCAGGCAAGCCACAAGATATTGCTGAAAAGATGGTCGAAGGCCGCATGAAGAAATTCCTGAAAGAAGTTGTTCTTCTGGATCAGGTCTTTGTTGTTGATGGCGAAACCCCTGTTCATCAAGTGATTGAAAATGCTGCAAAAGATGCTGGCACACCAATCACCATGACTGGTTTTGCCCGCTTTAACTTGGGTGAAGGCATTGAAAAAGAAGAAGAAGACTTTGCCGCTGAAGTTGCTGCGACTTTAGGCAATTAATAAGCAGATATCTCTGCTGACCAAAAAAGTTATCAGCATATATGATCGTTTTCGTGTATGCTGATAACATCAGTCTGAAACATCAGATTTATTAACGGTGTAAAGGGAGACGCGCCATGGCTTCAACAAAATCTGAAACCATATCGGGCGATTCTAGTTCTTCTCAAGCCAGTTCCTTATCAGCCCCTGAAGGGTTTCATTACAAACGTGTATTGCTGAAGATATCAGGCGAAAGCCTGATGGGTTCGCTCAACTATGGCATTGATCCTGAAATGGTGGCGCGTGTCGCGGGCGAAGTCAAAGCCGTGATTGATCATGGGGTTGAAGTCTCATTGGTGATTGGCGGCGGCAATATCTTCCGTGGGATCTCAGGTGCTGCTTCAGGGATGGAACGTGCCACTGGTGATTACATGGGCATGCTGGCAACGGTGATGAATGCGCTGGCTATGCAAAACGCGCTTGAAGATATCGGGGTTTATACCCGCGTTCTTTCCGCCCTGCCAATCTCCGCTGTATGTGAGCCGTATATCAGACGCCGTGCCAAACGGCATATGGAAAAAGGCCGTGTTGTGATTTTTGCAGCGGGTACAGGCAATCCGTTCTTTACCACCGATACTGCTGCCGCCTTGCGCGCCACTGAAATGAATTGTGATGCGATCCTTAAAGGCACGCGGGTTGATGGCGTTTATTCAGCTGACCCTGAAAAAGACCCGAAGGCTGAACGCTACGATGAACTGACTTATATGGATGTTTTGTCCCGCGATCTGTCGGTCATGGATGCGTCTGCTATTTCACTGGCGCGGGAAAATTCAATCCCGATGTTGGTGTTTTCAATTGAACAACAAGGCGCGTTTGAACGTGTTCTCAGGCATCAAGGTAAATACACTTTGATCCGCGATAAGAAATAATTAAAGGAGTTCAGAAATGACAATGGACCTCAATGATACCACCCGCCGTATGGAAGGCGCTGTGTCGTCACTTGAAAGTGACTTTCAGGGTTTGCGGACAGGGCGTGCATCGATCAGTATGCTGGACCCGATCACGGCCGATGCTTATGGCTCTAAAATGCCAATCAACCAATTGGGCAATATCTCTGCCCCTGAAGCCAGATTGCTGACGGTTCAGGTTTGGGATCAATCCATGGTTGCGCCTGTTGAAAAGGCCATTCGTGAGAGTGATCTGGGGCTAAACCCGCAAACAGAGGGCAATTTGATCCGCCTGCCTATCCCTGATCTGTCGGCTGAACGCCGTGCTGAATTGGCAAAAGTCGCCAGCAAATACGCTGAACAAGGCCGTATTGCGATCCGTAATATTCGGCGTGATGCTATTGAAACCGCCCGCAAATTGGAAAAAGATGGTGAATTTGGCGAAGATGAACGTCATGGTCTGGAAGCAAAAATTCAAAAACTGACCGATGATTTTGTCGCCAAAATTGACGCTATGTTGGCCAGCAAAGAAGCAGATATCAAAACGGTTTAAGGACGATCAATTGCCCGCACAAAGCATTCCATATCATTTGGCGATCATCATGGATGGCAACCGTCGCTGGGCTTATAAACGCAATAAGCCCACCAAGACGGGCCATGACCATGGCTCAAAAATTATTGAGCAGATCAGTCGCCATGCCTATGATCGTGGGGTGTCGTGGCTGACATTATTTGCGTTTTCTTCTGAAAATTGGAAACGATCATCGCTTGAATTAAAGGGGATCATGGCTGTTTTGCGGCATTACTTGACCCATGAAATGCAATCCCTGATTGATAATAATATCAAACTGCGGGTGATCGGTGATCTGACAGGCTTTGATGACGATATCAAAGCCAAATTGGCCAATGC
>WTHX01000069.1:0-6586 GCA_011522975.1 Alphaproteobacteria bacterium
ATCCAAGTTGACCAAATGCTATCTTTCGGAATGCGGTCACCGATCACAACGCCTAAAAACCGCCAAGAAAATGTCCCTAAGACAGCCAGCAACACCAAAAACCAGAGATAAACATCACCCATTATGCTCTCCATTTTCGGAGCCGTTTCTGGCTTTCAAGCGCTGGTCAATCATCACCACCATCGTACCGCCAACGATACCGCCCAGCAAAATCCCCCATTCGCCAATCAAAGGATAACTAAGGGGGCATAGAATACCGCCCAATAACCCTGCATAACGGTTAAGACTCTGGCGAGCGGTCACCACCATCATCAAGATATACATCGGCGTGATGGCCAGAATAATCCGCAATACATCATCACTGACATAATCGGACAAATAATAGCCAAAGCCTGTGCCAAAAATACCTGCGATATAAATTACCGAAGCGAAAGCGGTGAAATATCTGAGCAATTCTGCTTTGGTATACTGGTCTTCAACCTGGCCAACATGCACCCATGAGGTGATCGCCAGCATTTGCATCAACGCCATTTTTTTCCAGAATGGCATTTTTTGATCGCGCAACCCTGTCATATCCATGCCCGACACCACCATCAGCAGCATCCGCATATTGGCCAAAGCAACAGCGGTAAAAATCACCATGGCTGACGCCCCTGCCATGTGAAGCGATGCCATCGCCACCTGCCCTGGCATGCCCCAGACCAAGGCCGTTGTGACCATGGCTTGGCTGATATCAAATCCTGCTGCCCGCGCAATGGCTGAAAACCCTGTCATATTGGCGAAAATCGAAAACGCTGGCACGCCCAAAGCATCAATCGCCCCGCGTTTTTTAATCGCAGTAAAATTAATGGGGTTATTTTCAGAGGAAGGGCTTGTCATGAAAGGGCTTTAACGAACGTGTATTTATTTCATCATAGAACAGATCGATTAAGATTACATCTGAAGTTTCATATTTCATATTTCATATTTCATGTTTCTTGATTGCCGATAGCGGGGGCGCTGTGGTAATCATAAGCGATTGAAACAGAAAGATGTCCCTATGGCAAAAACCCTCGATCATATTCACCTTTACCATGATGACCTGCCCGCCGACCTTGATCTCGGCCAGAGCATTGCCATTGATACAGAGACAATGGGGTTAAACCCCCATCGTGATCGCCTTTGTCTGGTGCAAATTTCTTCAGGTGATGGCCAAGCCCATTTGGTCAAAATCAGCCATCCTAAAAAGCCTGCACCTCGGCTTGCCGCCATTCTTGCTGATGAGACGGTTGAAAAACTGTTTCATTTTGCACGGTTTGATCTGGCCGCGCTGAGCAATGGTATTGGTCCTGTCAATGGTCCTGTTTACTGCACTAAAATTGCATCAAAATTATGCCGCACTTATACCGACCGCCATGGTTTGAGCGAATTGGTGCGTGAGATTCTATCGGTTGAACTGTCCAAACAACAACAATCATCGGATTGGGGGGCAAGTGAATTGACCCCTGACCAATTGCGATACGCGGCGTCAGATGTGCTTTATTTACATGGGTTAAAATCAGCCCTTGATGAGCGGCTTCGGCGAGAAAACCGCATGGATTTTGCCCAATCCTGCTTTGAATTTCTCAGAACCCGTGCGGATATGGATCTGATTGGTTTTGAAAATACGGATATTTTCTCGCATTAAAGAGGAAAACTTCAATTCATCTGAAACCTAGCGCCATATAGATCAGCCCAAAGATTAGCAATAATAATGACAACACCGCCACCAACAGACCAAGAAAACAATGGCAAAACCTATTCTTTTGCCCCGCGGAGTGAGCCTATTTCAGACGGCACACGCGATTTGTTGCAATCAGACAAGCAGCGCAATTATCAACGCTATCTGGTTTTAATCGCGCTTTTGGTGTTGGCAGGCATCGGACTTTCTTTCATAAGCCTCACCGAGGAAGAAGAAATTAAAATTCAGGTCGAATCCACCATCCAAGAAGAAAGCGGCGCCTTGGTGCTGGAAGGCGTCACCTATAAGGGGCTGACTTCTGAAGGCAATGATTTTATCGTCTTGGCTGAAACTGCGGCTGAAAACCCTGATAAGCCTGATCAAGTTGCATTAACATCACCGCGCGCCCGGGTTGACACGGACACAGGCAACCCCATGACCATCCGGTCAAACAATGGGTTGTTTTTCCGCAATGATGACCGGGTTGACCTCGATGGCAGGGTTGTCATTGTTCGGCCAGATTTGGGCTATACATTGTTGACCGAACAAGCGGTTGCTTTTCTGGATAGCGGCATGATGACCAGCAATGTTCAAGTGCGCGGATTTAGCCCACAAGGTCAAGTCACCGCCGATGGGATGGAGATTAAGGATCATGGACGTGATGTCCTTTTTAAGGGTAAATCAATTTTAACACTGAAACAGAATTAACAGTTTAATCATATCACCGTATGAATGGCTCTTGCGGTGACGGCTTTGGGGGCATCAATGGTTTATAATTTCATATCACGCGCTGCACTATCAGGTGTCATTATGGCATCCTTGGTCAGTTTCAACTCCCACCCAAGCCATGCCCAAAGCAATGGTAATGACGATCAAAATTTGATTGTTGAAGCGGATGACAGTCTACAATGGCTTCGTGATGAAAAGAAATATATCGCCACAGGCAATGCCAGCGCCACCCGAGGCGGCACCCGCCTTGATGCTGATGTGATTATCGCTGATTACCTTGAAACAGAGACGACCGATGCCGAAGGCGGCACGACCATCACCCATATCGAAGGCCAGCAAAATGCCAAATTCACCCGCGGGTCTATGATCGCAACAGGCGAAAACATCACCTATGATCTGTCCGCAGAAAAAGCCGTGATGAGAGGCCAGAATGCCAAAATCATAAATGGCAACGAAACTTTAACGGCCACGCAATCTATTACCTATGATCGCAGTCAGCGGATGATCACCGCCACTGGCAATGCCCATGTGAAATTAAGCAATGGCCAAGAATTAAAAGGCAATGTCATCACCGCGACGCTGAATGACGGTGAAAATGACATCATCCGCGTCACCGCCAATGATAATGCTGAGGTCTTCAGCCCTACGGTAGGAGCAGGGCAAAATGGTGTCCGTGAAGCCTTTGCCGATGCCATGGTCTATGAAAAATCAACTGGTATCGCGGTCTTAACCGATAATGTTGTGCTGAAAGAGGCTGGCAATATCTTGAAAGGCGATAAGGCGGTTATTGATACCGTGTCTGGCACCAGCACCATGTCATCAACCACATCTGGTCAGCGTGTTGGCGGTGTTTTTCAACCGGCTCAATAAAATTAGAACCTGATCAACACCTCTTAGAATTACCCCCTATGATTTGACACTTAATGTTAAATTCAGGGACACCAAAGAAGGTGTTGTTTTTACGTCATAATTTTGATAAATTTTATCCAACTGCATTATAGATGCAAGGGGCTTATCTAGTGAATCTTTAATAAAGGATTTATTAATTTGACCAGATGCTATTGAGGGCAGAAGACAGAATTATTGAAGATCTATAATTACGACACGAATATCTTGAACAGGCCCTCCGCTAATGAGCGATTTCTTCCAAGACAATAATGCCGATGATATGAATCACCCACGGCTGGTTCATAGCGATAATGGCCGGTCTGGTCTTGTGGCGGAACAAATCGGCAAATCTTTTGATAAAAAGCGTGTTGTAAGGAATGTGTCTATCAATGTCCGGCGAGGTGAAGTCGTAGGGCTTTTGGGCCCGAATGGCGCAGGCAAGACCACTTGTTTTTACATGATCTCAGGCCTTGTGAAAAATGACGAAGGCCGGATTCTGCTGGACCAGACCGATATTTCGGATACGCCTGTGTTTCGGCGGGCCCAATTGGGGATCGGCTATCTGCCACAGGAATCCAGCATCTTCCGCGGCTTGAACGTAGAACAGAATATCAAATCCATTCTCGAAACCGTAGAACCTGATGCCCATACCCGCAATATCATGCTTGAAGAATTGCTGGTTGAATTTGATATCAGCCATTTGCGCACCGCCAATGCCATGACATTGTCAGGCGGCGAAAGACGCCGTGTTGAGATTGCTCGCGCGCTGGCGGCACGTCCTGCTTTTCTGTTGCTTGATGAACCGCTTGCCGGCATTGACCCGATTGCCATTTCTGAAATTCGTGACCTGATCACCCAATTGAAAAACCATGGGCTTGGCGTTCTGATTACCGACCATAACGTGCGTGATACGCTGAATATTGTCGATCGTGCCTATATTCTGCATGATGGCCGTGTCTTGATGTCAGGAACACCTGATGATGTGGTCAATGACCGCAACGTCCGTGATGTTTATCTCGGCAATCAGTTCAGCCGATAAAGAATTATTTGGGTCTAGGGCTGACCTGATCGAATAAACCTTCCGCTGTCTTGACAAATTTTACCGCAATCTATAAACACAATTTCAACGCGTTCAAGGGACGCGTTTATTTTATTTAAGAGGGTCTGAACAGACTTCCCATCAATGAAAATAAATACCATCATTTCTCCCGATGACATTATTGTCGGGCTAAAAGCCAACAGCAAAAAACAAGTTCTGCAAGAAATGGCAGCACGCGTAACTGCGCCTGTTGACGGGCTTGAAACACGTTTGGTTTTTGATCATTTGATGGAACGTGAACGCCTTGGTTGCACCAGTATTGGCGGCGGTATTGCCATCCCCCATACCCGTTGCGCCTTTCCTGAAAACATTGGCAACAAACCGCTGACGCAACTGGCGATTTTAAATAAGCCAATTGATTTTCAATCTAATGATGACCACCCTGTTGATATTGTTTTTATGCTGATCGCTCCTGATCACATTGGCGGGGAACATTTAACGGCATTGGCGCTGGCCTCACGGTTATTGCGTGATGATGATCGCGCTGCGCATTTGCGGGGCTGTGATTCTGTTGAGGCTGTGTGGTCTATCCTCAATAATGCTGAAATTTCAGACGCCGCCTAGTTATTAGGCTGACAAGACCCGATTTCCTGACTAGATTAGATGTCAGGAGATTTCATGTCACTTCAAGACCCTTCCCTTCAAAACAATAATATCCTTGGCATTGTATTTATGCTGATGGCGGTTTTGGCTGGGCTGATCACCTCATTGATCATCAAAGACCTATCCCCGATCGCCACATTGATGGTGTTATTGTCATTGCGGTTCTTATTCAGCATTCCCTTTCTGACCTTTGGGGCTTTTTACAAACGCGGCAAAGATTTGCTGCGGGTGACACGCTGGGATCGCCTGATTATGCGGATTGTGGCAGGGCAAATCGGCATCGTCTTTTGGTTTTTATCGGTCACCCATACGACATTGGGGCAAGCGACAGCATTGTTTCAATCTTCAGCCATTTTTGTGACGATTCTATCGCCCCTAATTTTAAAAGAAAAAGTTGGGATTTACCGAGGCAGTGCTGTTTTATTAGGTTTGGTGGGAATTATTATGATCACCAATCCCTTTGCCAGTGATTTTAATCTAGGCACGGTTTACGGCATTATCGCCGCCATCTCTGGCGCTATTCTGGTGGTGTTATTGCGTCTATTGGGACGAACCGAAGAACCGGTGACCGTTGCGCTGTGGCATAACTTGGTGGGGGCTGTGGGCTATCCGATCGTAATGATCATGCTGGGGGATGCGTTGATCTTCACGGATATTGTTGCGTCTTCATTGTTATTGATGTGTTTCTTCGGGCTGGCGGCTTCTTTTGTGCAAATCGGCTTTACCTCAGCCTATCGTTATGGAGAAGCCGCGGTCTTGGCACCCATTCGATATCTTTCTGTTCCTGCGGCAGCATTTCTAGGCTGGCTGATCTGGGCTGAAGCCCTGACCATCACCGAAATAGCCGGCATGTTTATTGTTGTTGGGGCTTGTGTCTTTATTTCATGGCGGGAATATCACTTGAATAAAGCGTCAGCGGCCAAACCAGTTTAAGACCAATTAAACTAGGCCACCATATCAAAAGCCACGGGCAAGATAGACCCGATCAGCAATAAAGCCATAGTGACATTAAAGATGCGTTGCCGCCTTGGCGTGTTTAAAAACCGGCTGATGACAATGCCAAACCACGCCCATGTCACCACCGATAAAAACGTGATCACCACAAAACTGATAACCAAGATTGTGAATTGCGGCAAAAACCCAAATTCAGGGCTGATGAAAGTCGACATGACGGTGATCGACATGACCAACCCTTTTGGATTGATCAGTTGAAACAACGCCGCCTCCCAAAAATATTGAGGCCTTGATTTACCCTCAACCTCACTTGATTTGCGGCTGCGGGCAATCCCCCAAGCCAAGTATAAAATAAAACTTAATGCTGATATTCTGAAGATTTGCTGAACCAGTGGAAATTGCTGAAACAATTGGTCCAGCCCCAAGCCCAAAAGCAACAGCAAAATGCCAAACCCAATCGTCACCCCCAGCATATGGGGAACAGTCCGCATCAAGCCAAAATTTGCCCCTGATGCCGCCAGCATAATGTTATTCGGCCCAGGCGTAAAAGCAGCGATTGCCATAAACCCCAGCATTGGCATAAAAAGCGGCATCAATTCCATGGTCTTTCCTTA
>WTHX01000069.1:6686-8974 GCA_011522975.1 Alphaproteobacteria bacterium
AGGTGATTAAAGCAAGATGATCTTGCCCATTGATCACGGCATACTATGTTAAGTCTAACCCTGAATAACAAGAGAAAAACAATGATCCGAACAATTCTTATCACCGCCGCCCTAAGTTTAACCGCAAGCATTGCTTCTGCTGATGTGATTGCTGAACGCAAAGCAGGGTTCAAAGGCAATGTCGCGGCGTTAAAATCTATTAAAGCCGCATTAGGCACAGGTGATCTTACCCCTGTCATTGGCGCGGCTGAAAGCGTCGCGGATTGGTCAGCACGCATGACGTCATATTTCCCTGAAGGGTCCGATGAAGGGGAAACAAACGCACGGATGGATATCTGGCTTGATTTTGATGATTTCACCACGAAAGCCAAATCAGCCGAGGATGCAGCCTTAAAACTGGCGGCATTGGCAAAGGCAGGTGATATGGATGGCGCCAAACAAGGTTTTAAAACCTTGGCGGGTACCTGTAAGACCTGTCACCAATCTTATAAAGACTAAGCCTTTTGTGGTCGTGCTATCAGGTTAAAAAAACCGATCGCCCAACAAACCAATCGACTGGGTGGCGGCAACACATGCCGCCATCAACACCAAACCAAAGATTTGATGCCCACGGCTAATCTGGGTGATGGTGTCATCCCGCCCGCCGGTAATCATGGGCGGAATTAATTTAATCCCCAATTTAAAACGATAGACCGCGATCGCGACCAAATGCAGGGCAATGATTAAAAACACCAGTTTTTCAATCATATGATGGATGCGCCGGGCCTGATTGGTGAAATCCCCCACATAGGCGGCAAGCGGGCCTTCATAAAGCACATCATCATTTGCCATCGTGCCAAAACTGGCCATGGCCAGCAGCACCATTAAAATAGCAAGCGTCGCATAAGCCCCTGTTGGCGCGTGGCCGGGGTGATAATTACGATCCCCTTTAAGGCGGCTTTGGATATAATCCCAGACGGCTTTCGGCATGGTCATAAAGTTATTGAACCGCGCATGATGACTGCCGATAAACCCCCAGATAATGCGGAAGATCACCAACCCCAAGACGGTGAGCCCTGCTTTTTCATGGACAAACATGACACCATTTTTAGCCGACCCAATAGCGGCAAAAACAGATATCGCCAGCGCCCAGTGAAACACCCGCAACGGCAAATCCCAGACAGGACCCCCTTTAGGTTGAGCCGCGGTTTGCAACGATGACGATGGGTTTAATATCGGTGTTTTATTCATCCCAATATCATGCCCGAAGATGATAATGTCAGCAATTTACTTTTTTGTGATAGGATAAATGCAAACCAATAAAGAGACTTGTTATGCCTAATAAAATGCACCATGCCCTCAATCATGAAGATGGTGCTTTGGCGCGATTGGCCGCCATTGACCATGATATTGCCAATGCCTTAAACGCCTTTGGGCCGCCACGCGACCGTTCGGAAGCCCCAGGGTTTTCAACATTGGCGCGGGTGATCATCGGCCAGCAAATTTCCACCAAAGCTGCTGCCGCTGTTTGGGGAAAAATGACCGATAATGGCTTTCATCAAAGTCATATCGCAGCAGGTGTCGCCATCGAGGACTTAAGACAAGCGGGCCTGTCACAACGGAAAGCCGAATATGTCCAAGGCTTGGCTGAAGCGGTTGAAAGCAAATCCCTTGATCTCGATGCCCTGCCCCATATGGATGGTGAGGATGTCACCAAAGCCTTAACCGCGATCCGCGGCATCGGCGAATGGACGGCGGATAATTACCGTCTTTTTGTGCTGGCGGATATGGACGCATGGCCGTTCAATGATCTGGCCTTGCAAGAAGGGATGAAAATTCTGAAATCGCTCAACACAAGGCCAGATGGCGCGGCGATGAAACCCATGGGAGATGCGTGGCGACCTTATCGCGGCGCGGGCGCTTTGATGCTGTGGCATGTCTATGCCCAACACCGCCATGCCGCAACCATTGCAGATATCAAATAACGCCCATCACCGTAGATCAAAAAAGTGACAATTGTGGTTCAGGGGTGATGCCGTGGTTGTCATCACGCTCTACCAATTGGTCATGATCAACACGGGTGGAGCCCACCTCAGCCGAAACTGGATGCCATTGAAAAATACTATCCAAAGATGGGCGTGTCAGGCTGGCGACGGTTTCAAGACTAGTTTCAGGGTCAAGCCAATCACCAAAATATTGAGGGTCAAGCACCATAGGTGCACGGTGATGGATGGCCGATAATTCGCGATCAGCGGCAGTGGTGACAATCACACAGCGGCGGCCACCGTCAATCGCATCATCCCAATAAA
>WTHX01000041.1 GCA_011522975.1 Alphaproteobacteria bacterium
AACTAAAAAGACGAAAGGCCCTCAGACGTCTGATGCCACTTCTGTTAAAGACCCTGATCCGCGCTTTGCCATCTTCAAAAAGCGGAAGAATAAAAAGGCCGAAAAAGTTTCTGCTGAAGCCCCTGTTCTTGACCAAAATGTTGCTGTTTTGACTGAGATTGAACGTGATATGCTGGCGCTTAAAGAATTGTTTGATGCCGGCCATATTGATGCCAAGGTTTATGTCGAAGAAACCCGCAAACTTTATGACAAGGCGCAGCAACTGATTTAGAACAACAAACTTTGTTTTGTTCTGATGGCGTTGCATCACTCACCCTCATTCAATTGAACAGGGCGCGTGCCCAAGGTACGTGACAAGGCTGAGTTCGGGGATTTTTTCCCAATTTCAGGTTCAATGACCGTTGGCGCCATCAGAATGATCATTTCTTCGACTTTATTGCCAACACTATCTTCACCGCCTAAGAGGAAGGCTGTAGGCAAACCTGTGGTTGTGGTGCCGGGCAAGCCGGTGGCTTCGGCTGAATCAGATTGCTTGAACAGCCCTGCTAGGACAATCACATCTCCTGGGGCGGCGACGAAATTGGTTTTGATCTCATCTTCGATTTTGCCTGTATTGGCGTCAACATTGGCCAAGGTGGTCTCGAAAGATTGATCTTTTAACGTAAACTCAAGGCTGACGTTATTATTATTGGGGTTGATCGCGACATTTCCAACATCCAAACGGAACGACACTTCTTCTGTTTCTGTGGTGCTTGAAGGCACACTGACACTGTTATTGTTGCTATCCAAAACGGTTTGCTGGGTGATTCTCGTCACAGGTTTGGTGTTTTTGCGGGTCACATAAGCCGAACTGCCTTCTTCCACCAAAATGGTCGGGCTTGAAATGGTGCGCCCCAAATCATTAGTTTCAATAAAATCAACCAAGGCTTGGATTTGCAAATTTGGTGAGATTAAGCCAGAGACGAAACCGCCTGGGTTGGTGGACGTAACATTATTGCTCAAGGCGGTCAAATCACGGCGCAGGAAAAAGCCATCAGTGTCTTCAAGGTTACCTGCCAATGCATCCGTCTGGAAGGACAGATCAAGTTTACGGCTGAAATCTTTCACCACATTAATCATGAAGACTTCAACCAAAACCTGACGTTGCGGGCGGTCAAATTCTTCAACAAGACGGACGAATAATTCAATATCGCTGATTAAGCCTGTAACGACAAAGCCTGAATTATCGGAGGCGGCTACAAAATTGGGGGATTCAGCGGCAGGGTCTTCACCGCAACCTGCTGGTCTTTTGTCTTCATCATCAGTGGTGGTTGCGACAGGTTTAGGCGCATCCGGAATCAGATCGCCAGCGCTGACATCAACATTGGCAAGGCTGCTTTCGGATGTGCCTTCAGCGCCTTCATCTTGCCCCTCATTTTGCGCGGCGTCCTCTTGTGGTTCTTCTGTTTCAGCGGCGGTATCGTCGCCTGCAGGTTGATCACTTTCAGTTTCTTCGCTTTCTTCATCTTCAGACACGGAAAACGAATTGGCATTGGCGGAAAAATAGCCGTCCAAGATGTTCTGAATGCGGGTCACGGCATTTTCACCGCCATAAACAGCAATTTTTTCAGTAAAGACTTCGCGGCCTTCATAAACACATGGGTCTGCTACCGCTAGATTGGCAAAACCTGGAACAGACCGAATAGAGCCGCGTTTTTTCAATTTCTTTTTGGGTTGTTTTTTCTGGGCAACCACCACAGGCTCAACCAAGCGGTCCGCCAAGGCGCGATCAGTTTCCGCATCATATTTTTCAAGCGTTTCAGCAAGATTAAGACGGGTTAAGGTCAATTCGTTTAATGTTGTTGAGATGACTTCACTGCCGGGGCTTCGATCCAAGAGATCAATTTCATTGATAAAGGCCTCGGCATCACCTGAAAGCAGGGATTGCACAAGGCTGATCATACTGACCAGGCGTTCTTTATCACGTTGAAGGGCTTCAAGCGCCCGCTTTTCGGATAACGGCTTTGAGAACAAATCATCATTTTGCGGGATTGACGTGATCAGACGATCCACATCACTGGCGGAATAACTGGCGGCCTGTTCCGTTTCATAATCATAAATAATAGCACGGGCCACAGCGATCAACTCATTCAGCAAATCGCGTTGCTGTTTTAATTTTGCGGTCTCGCGGGTTTCATAAAGATTGGTGTTATAGCCTTCAACCGCTTGCCGCACCCGCGCCAGACGGGTTTGAAATTCAGTATCAGTATAGAATTGAGCAACTTCTAAGTCTTGGTCATAAAGAATTGAGATTTCATATTGATTGAGCAAGGCATCGATGATCGACAATACGCCAGCTTCGACATTGAGCGTAACCCGTTGTTCACTGCCTTCAACGTCATTCGACATTAAAACCTGAAGATTGGCTGTCGTGCTGACGAATCTGATGGCATCTGCAAGGCTTAGGTTGTTGAAACTGATTTGCACCACAGGATTTTCGACATATCCGCGCAACGCTCCAATTTTACTCGACACCGCGCCATCATTGGCACTGCCCATCAAGGCCAATTCAGGGGGGATGGCAAAATATCCATCTCTGTCACGGGTTAAATCACGCCCAAAAACACGATCAGGTGGGA
>WTHX01000157.1 GCA_011522975.1 Alphaproteobacteria bacterium
GGATCATAAACTTACCTTTAATCAAAATACCGTATGAGGATTTGACGGTAAATTTCGGTCAATACATCCAAGTCACCAAGGCTGGTATGCTCATCAACTTGATGCATGGTCTGGCCGATTAAACCGAACTCAACCACATCAGCAAAAGGCGCGATAAAGCGGGCATCCGATGTCCCGCCTGAAGTTGATAATTGCGGCGGCTTGCCAGTGACCGATGCAATCGCCTCCGCCACAAGATCAGTATAAGCCCCGGGGGTGGTGATGAACGGATCAGCACTGGCATACCATTCGGCTTGCCAATCCCCACCGACCGAATTGAAATGATCGGTCAGCCAGGCTTTAAGGCTGGCGGCGGAATGTTCAGATGAATAGCGGATATTAAATTTCGCCACCGCGGTTTCGGGCGTCACATTACGGGCAGGGTTGCCTGTATCAATGCTGGTGATGGCGGCGGTGCTGGGGTCGAAATGATCATTGCCTTGGTCAATTTCAACCGCCGCTAGGGGCGCCAGCATGGCCATCAACCGCGGCAAAGGGTTATCCGCCCGATGTGGGTAGGCGGCATGACCTTGACGGCCGGTAACGGTCAGTTCACAGGATAAAGACCCGCGGCGACCATTTTTAATAACATCACCAATGGCATCAGGGTTGGTAGGCTCTCCCACCAGAAAAGAAGACGGCATCAAACCTTGGTCATGAAGCCAATCCAAAACAGGCTTGGTGCCATGAATGGCATCGCCTTCTTCATCGCCGGTAATCAACAGGCTGATGCGGCCAACCCCGCCAGTGTTTTGGGCGATATGCTCACGGGCAGCAATCACAAAAGCGGCGATTGCGCCTTTCATATCCACCGCCCCTCGGCCATAAAGATTGCCGTCAACAACCGCGCCATCGAAAGGCCCGTGTTGCCAAGAGGCAGGATCACCAGCAGGCACAACATCTGTATGACCGGCAAAACAGAAATGCGGGCCGTCATCGCCCCCACCTTCGCCATAAATGGCAAAAAGATTATCAATCCTGTCGTCGCCCTCACCAAAGGGCAGACGATGGCAGGTAAAGCCGATTTCGGTCAATTCACCCTGCAACAGATCAAGCGCTCCCCCTTCCGCTGGCGTCACGGACGGACAGCGGATCAGGCGGGCGGCTAAATCATGAACAGGGTGAAGGGTCATTGGCTCTAATCGCGCAACAAATCGTTAATGGATGTTTTTGAACGGGTGCGTTCATCAACTTGCTTGATGATCACCGCGCAAGACAGGTTCGGGCCTTCTGATCCATCAGGCAAAGGCTTGCCCGGCATAGACCCCGGCACCACCACTGAATAAGCCGGCACACGCCCCATATGAATCTCACCTGTTTCACGGTTGATGATTTTGGTTGATGCACCAATAAAGACGCCCATGGACAGCACCGCGCCTTCTTCGACGACAACGCCTTCCACCACTTCTGAACGCGCGCCGATAAAGCAATTGTCTTCAATAATCACAGGACCTGCTTGCAGCGGTTCCAACACGCCGCCAATACCCGCGCCGCCTGACAGATGAACATTTTTGCCGATTTGCGCGCATGACCCAACAGTCGCCCAAGTATCCACCATCGTGCCGCTATCAACATAAGCGCCGAGATTGATAAAGCCGGGCATGATCACAACGCCGGGGGCAACATAGGCTGATTTGCGGACAACACAGCCGGGGACAGCACGGAAGCCAGCATCACGGAACCGCGCTTCATCCCATCCTGAAAACTTTGATGGCACTTTATCCCACCATGCGGATTGACCAACGCCCGGGAAATCACCGCCCCCAGGAATAACCACCATATCTTGCAGGCGGAAAGACAATAACACAGCCTTTTTCAGCCATTGATTGACCTGCCAATCGCCAACACCGCGCTGTTCAGCAACACGGGCTTTGCCGCTATCAAGCATATCAAGGGCATCCATCACCGCTTCGCGAATTTCGCCTTGGGTGTTGAAGTTAACATTGTCTCGGTCATCCCAAGCGGCGTTGATGGTTTGTTCAAGATCAGTCATGGTCAATTCCTTTATTCCTGTCTTTTATATGTGGTTTCATCTGGTGGATTTTAACCCAATGTTCTGAAGAAACTTTTCAGGTCACGGGCAATATAGTCAATATGTGTTTCAGTCATTTCAGGCTTGCCCCAATCAAATTGATGATCAAGCCAGATTGTGGTGATGCCACGTTCAGCAGCAGGTTTTAAATTCACCGCCATATCTTCAACCATGACGGCTTTTGATGCGGTCAGGCCAGCGCGATCCAGCAGTTCATCATAAATCAATGGATCAGGTTTAGGGCGGTGCTGGGCTTCGATAATATCATAACAATAATCAAAATGATGGGCGATGCCATAGGCATCCAGAATGCGGGTGGCATGGCGGGTGGTGCCATTGGTAAAGATCACTTTTTTGCCGGGGAGATTGGCCAAAGCCGCATCCAGTTCGGCATCAGGGGTGACGCCAGACAGATCAATATCATGGACGTAAGACAGAAAATCTTGGGGGTCCATATTATGGTCTTCCATCAATCCCCTTGCGGTGGTGCCATAGCGGCGGAACAAATCTTTCTGCAACGCAAAGGCGCCATCACGATCCAGATTAAACGTCTCTTGAATAAAAGCCGTCATGCGGTAAGACACCTGATCAAACAATCCTGATTCGGCAGGGTAAATCGTGTTGTCCAGATCAAAGATCCAGCTGTTGTAATCGTCAGCAGCAAATGATGAGGCGCGGCGCAACATATTTTGATCCTTTAGAAGAAAACCTGATGATCATCAATTTATAGCAGTATTCTAGAATGACAATTGGGTTTAACCCAATCTTGGGCAGTATTGCCCTTACGCGCTGTCTTTGGTGATGATGGTCCCGATCCCATGTTCGGTAAACAATTCCACCAAGACGGCATGGCGTTCCCGCCCGTCCAGAATAACCGCGGCTTCCGCCCCGCCTTCAACCGCATCAATGCAGGTTTCAACCTTGGGGATCATGCCGCCGTTAATTGTGCCATCGGCGATTAAAGCCCGGGCCTCGCTGATCGTCAGTTTCTGAATATGCTCACCCTCTTTATTCAAGACGCCAGACACATCGGTCAGCATCAACAATCGTGTGGCATTCATGGCAGATGCGATCGCGCCAGCGGCGGTATCAGCATTAATATTATACGTCTCACCATCTTTTGATGGCGCAACAGGCGCGATTACAGGTGTCATGCCGCCTTCGATCAGGGCATCCAGAACACTGGTGTCGATGGCGGCAGGCTCACCAACAAAGCCAAGGTCAATATTATCTTCGATATTGCTGCCGCCTTTGGCTTCACCCAATTTGCGGGCAGTGATCAGGTTGCTGTCTTTGCCTGAAAGCCCAACGGCACGGCCGCCAGCCATTTGCAAAGCGCCAACAATTGATTTGTTGATCGCCCCACAAAGCACCATTTCAACCACTGAAACCGTATCGGCATCGGTCACCCGTAAGCCGTTGATAAATTCCGATTGGATATCCAGTTTTTTCAGCATCTCACCAATTTGCGGACCGCCACCATGAACCACAACAGGGCAAGCCCCAACTTGGTTGAGCAAGACCATATCATCAGCAAAACTGCGGATGGTTTCGGCTTCACCCATGGCATGACCACCGAATTTGACCAGAATGCGATGCCCTGAATATCGTCGCATATACGGCAGGGCTTCGGTCAAAACATTTGCTTTTGCCAACCAATCATTACGCTGGCCAGATGGGGTGATCGGTGTCTCCGCCATTGGGTTCTCCTTCATGAATCTCTTGGTTTTGCCTGAAAATCAGCGTTGAGGCAAGGTTTTGGCCAACGCCATGGCTTATCGCCGTTATTAAGGGTCTCTATTCAGGGATGGCCAAATCGGTGATATGGGCGCGCAATTCAGCAATGCCCAGCCCTTTTTCAGATGATGTCGCGAACACCCCCGGCCAAGCGGCAACATGGGTGGCGGCTTCTTTTTCAGCGGCTTTGATCACCGCCTGTTGTTCTTTGACCTTTAACTTATCCAGTTTGGTCAAAACCAACGCCCATGACACCGCCGAATCATCAAAGATTTTCATGATCTCACGGTCAACATCAAGGATGCCTCGGCGGCTATCGATCAAAAGCATGACCCGCATCAGGGTTTGGCGACCTTTCAAGAACGCCAAGGTCAGGCTGGTCCATGCTTTTATGTCTGTTTTGGAGGCTTTGGCATAACCATAGCCGGGCAAATCAACCAGCCGGATTCGCCCTGCCAGATCAAAAAAGATCAATTGCTTCGTGCGGCCCGGGGTTTGGGAGGTTCGGGCCAAAGTTTTACGCCCTGTCAGGGCATTGATTAAAGACGATTTGCCAACATTGGACCGCCCCGCAAAGGCAACTTCAGGACCATCCATCGGCGGCAAAGCCGGAATCGATGTGGACGCGGCAATGAAGTCACAATTGCGCGCAAAAAGTTTGCGCCCCTTCTCAAACCGAATGGCATCTTCGGGGGTCAAGTCTTCTGCGCCATTAGGGGCATCATCAGTCATCATCAGGCCTTCTTCGCCGATGCCTTTTTGACCGACTGCATGATAAACCACTGCTGGCCAATCGACAGAATGTTGTTCCATGTCCAATAGATCACCAGACCAGCAGGGAAAGTCGCCAGCAAGAAGGTGAAGAACAATGGCATGAACTTAAACACTTTTGCCTGAATAGGGTCAGGTGGTGGCGGGTTCAATGACATTTGCACAAACATGGTGAAGCCCATCAGAATTGGCCAAATCCCAAGGTTAAGGAAATCAGGGAAGACCGCTGTTGAATAAGGCAACAAGCCAAACAGGTTGAGAATAGATGTCGGGTCAGCCTGCCCCAAATCAGTGATCCAGCCATAGAACGGCGCATGGCGCATGGCAATATCAATGAACAACACTTTATAAAGCGCAAAGAAGACAGGGATTTGCAACAGCACGGGCAAACAGCCGGCGGCAGGGTTGACCTTTTCGGTGCGATAAAGCTGCATCATCTCTTGCTGTTGGCGTTGGCGGTCATCGCTAAAGCGTTCACGCAATTCTTGCACCTTGGGCGCCAATTCCCGCATTTTCGCCATGGATTTATAGGACTTATTCGCCAAGGGGAAGAAGGCCAGTTTGACCACAACAGTCAGCGCGATAATTGCCAGACCAAAATTACCAAATTGCTTGTTCAGCCAGTTCAACGCATGGAAGAACGGCTTGGTCAGGAATGGGAACCATCCCCAATCAATGGCGTGGTCAAGGCGTTCAACACCTTCGCTTTCGTTGTAACTTTCCAGAACATCAACATCTTTAGGCCCTGCAAAGACACTGAATTGGCGGGAAAGGCTGGCGCCATCGGCGATGGTTGCGCCAGCGGTGATGACATCAACCTGTGTCGGCTGATGATTGCTGGTGCGGCCTTTAACGCGGTTGAAACTGAATAGAGTATCGCTCTGGTCATGGGGAATAATTGCCGCCAGCCAGAATTTATCGGTAATCCCGATCCAGCCTTTGATCGCTTCACTTTCAAACCGTTCGGTGCGATAGCCATCATCATGAATATCGTCATAGCCAATCTGTTCTTTGACATCTTCAACAAAGACACCAATCGGACCTTCATAGGAAATAAAGAAATCACTGACCGAAGGTTTGTTGCGCAGCATCCGTGCAAAATGACGGATAGACCGGGCTTCACCACTGATATTTTCAGCCTTGGCATCAACCGTAATCAGATAACCATCATCAATGGAATAAGTCAGGCTAAAGCGAATGCCGTTTTCTTCATGGCTGAGGGTCACAGGGGATTCAGGCGTCAGTGTATTGCCACTGGCCTGCCAGATTGAATTTTTATCAACCAAAGGTTGGCTGTTTCCATCAAGGAAACCGACTTCGGTGAAATAACTGTCTTCATCACCTGATTTTCTGAGCAATGCGACACGGTTTTCATCATCCAAGGTTTCTTCACCATAATCGAGCAGTTTAACATCATCGATACGGCCGCTGGCCAAAGAGATGCTGCCTTCGATTTTATCGGCTTTGATCATGATGCGATCAGCGGTTGCCGCCAGTGGCGCTGCCGCGATCTGGGCTTCTAGGGCTGCTGCGCTTGGGGTTGCGGGCAAACCTTCAACCGTTTGGCCAGCATAGCCTTCTTGTGATTGATTTTGCTGGATAGGCTCATCAGGGATGAAATAAATCTGATAAACGATCAAAATAAGCATCGACAAAGCGATCGCCATGATCAGGTTGCGGTTGTCACCATTCATTTCAATGCTCTCCTTTGAGCCTTAACATATTATCTTCAAACGTCATTCAAGAGAGCGATTAATGCTCATCCTTAGATGTCACCTTTTTTGGCACAGGATCGACGCCCGATCCACCCCAAGGATGACATTTTCCCAACCTTTGTAGCGTTAAATAACCACCTTTTACGATGCCATGCAATTGAATTGCCTCAATTGCATAGGCAGAACAGCTTGGGGCGAATCTACAATTGACCCCCAGCCATGGCGAAATTAACACGCGATAGCCATGAAAGGGCAGTAAAAAAACCCAAATTAAGACCCTGTTTAAACCATTTTGATGGGAAGGGGTGGGTGTCATGATGCCCCCTTATCACTTGGGTTAGCCTTGTCTTGGGGCAGGGTTTTTTTCAGGGCTTTATTAAAATCTTTGACCAATTGGCCCCATTCCACCGTGCCTGTGTTATGGCGGGCGATCAGGACATAATCATTACCTGCTTCGGCTTGGCCGGTTAGGACATGCCGTACAATTTCACGCAGGCGGCGTTTGGCACGGTTGCGGGCCACGGCATTGCCGATTTTCTTGCTGGCGGTAATGCCATAGCGGGCAGGGGCGGTGTCGCCACGACCTCGCTTTTGCACAATGACAGAAAACGCCACGCCTTTGTCGCCGCGTTTTGATGCGGCAACAAAATCGGAACGTTTTGTCAGAATGTCTGGAATTGACGTCCTTTGGATATGGGGTTCTGCTTGTGGCATCACCTTTGCCCTAATTGGGACGGTCATCAAGGGCGCGGGATCATGATGTTATGATCCCAACAAGGGTTATGCGCTCAAGCGCTTGCGACCCTTAGCCCGGCGTGCTTGAAGAACACGACGACCGCCAACAGTAGCCATACGCGCACGAAAGCCGTGACGACGCTTGCGTACCAAATTGCTGGGTTGGAATGTCCGTTTCATGACGGGGACTCCTGAAAAATTGTTGATGCAGAAGTTACTGCGAATGGCGTCTTATAAGCAAACCATGGGGTCTAGTCAATCGCAAAGGCCATGCCGAAGACTGGAATTTATCATTTGCGGCAGGGAAATACAGTCAAATTGATGATTTTTGACGGATTCAATCAAAAAATCGTGATTATTGCGATTTGTTATCCAAAAATTAACTTTTTCTGACTATCCTTTAGTATAGGTCACGTGAATTTTAAGTGTTGTTGTTGGTTATGTTTGAACGTGTGATTCGATTTTACACCGAGCCTATTTACAGGTTATCCCGCCGCTTGGTGCTTTTGATTCTAGGTTTTGTGATTCTGGCCCAGATCCTGATTCTGGTCCCGGCTTTGCCAAGTTTTCATCAATCTGAAATTCAAAACCGGATGCGTGAATTGGCGTTTATGGCTGAATTGCGTTTGGTGGAAGAAAAATACGCGCAACAAAAAACACCTATTCCCGAAGGATGTGGGGTTGGGCTGTTGAACGCTAAGGGCAATAAAATTTGGTTTGGCAGTCAAAACACAATCAACGCCGCCCAAGAGATCACGCCCCTTCAATGGCAAGACAATTGGTTGAGCCAATTTCCTCTGGCGCTATCGGCGCTTTTTGCCACGGATAGCAAACCGCAAGTCTATCGCCTGAACACCAGTAAAATCACCCAATCAGGGGTGCATGCAAGGTTGCGGAAGGATTTTGAAATTGACGTCATTCTGCCGGCGGATATCGCATCTTCGGCCTTGCGTTTGCAGGTGGTGAAAAGCATCGCGCTGGTATTTTTCTTTGGTCTTTTGATTGGCCTGCCCTTTGCCTATGTGTTTAACCGTAAGGTGATTGAACCGTTAGAAGGGCTGGTTGAAGATATGACGGATTTTGCCAATGATCCGTATCAGCCTAGGTCGGGCATGATTTATCATGATGACGATTCGATCATCACCGATGCCCAACAGGCGCTTCATATCCTGCAAACCGCCACCCGCCGTGAATTGGTCCAGCGTGAAAAACTGGCCTCTATGGGTGAAGCGGTGGCCAAGGTGAATCACGATATGCGCAATGTTTTGTCATCGGCAATGCTGGTATCGGACAGTCTTGAGGATAGTGATGATCCGAAAGTCAAAAAATCCGCCAAGATTGTTAATAAAGCCATTGAACGTGCGGCGACTTTATGTGGCCAGATGCTGACCTTTATTAAATCGCCTGAAAACATCAAACCCAAGCAATCCAGCATGCGGGCTATTATTGATGAATGCGCTGAAGAAATGGGCATCAAGATTGACTATTCAGGGCCAGAAGAATTGATGGTGGATAGCAGTTATTTCTTCCGTTTGATCCATAACCTGGTCAATAACGCCGTCAAAGCAGGGGCGGATCAAATCAGCATCACGATCTGGAAGGCAGGGTCTTATGTGGTGATGGATGTTGCTGATAATGGACCCGGCATGGATGACAAAACCAAAGCCTTGTTGTTTAAACCTTTTAAAGGGTCAACCAAAGGCAGCAGCGGTTTGGGGTTGTGTATCTCACGGGATATCGCGGTTGCCCATGGCGGTGATTTGCGGCTGACGCGCAGCAATCAAAATGGCTCAGAATTTCGCTTGCGCCTACCGGTTGAAGTGCTAGGCGATATCAAAAGCAATCGGTTCTGGGATGA
>WTHX01000158.1 GCA_011522975.1 Alphaproteobacteria bacterium
GCGGTTTTGGTTCTGACTTACCCTTAACCCCTTCATCTAGGTTGGTTTCAGGGGTTGTATTGACAATTTCCACCGTCAAAATCGGCTGTTCTGGGGCAATATCGCGCGACAGCAACGGCATGGTCACGACAAAGCCTGCCACAACCAGCACGTGAAAGATCAGCGATTTTGCAACTGCCGACAGACGAACCATGGTTTAGTTTTCTTCTGGTAATTTGGTGATCAAAGCGACGCGACTAAACCCTGCTTCTTGCACCCTGCCCATGACCGCCATGACCTCCCCATAGGGGACATCTTTATCGCCGCGGACAAAAATACGAGTGTCAGGTTTAACGCGGGCGACGGCCTCAAGTCTTGGGATCAATTCGTCATTGCCAATGTCTCTATTCTGCAAAGCCAATTGGCCATCTTTTTTGATCGAGATCACCATCGGGGTTTGATCATCCGAGATTTGAGACGCTTTGGTTTTAGGCAGATCGACAGGAACACCAACAGTCAGCAAAGGTGCGGTGACCATGAAGACAATCAACAACACCAGCATGACATCAACAAATGGCGTGACGTTAATTTCACCCATTGGCCTTAATTTGCGGCGGCCACGGCGTGGCCCTGAAGGTCCGAGTTGAGCACCCATCGGCTTACCTTTCGTCCAATTGACGGCTGAGGATGGTTGAAAACTCACCACTGAATGTTTCAAGCCGTGAGGCTAGGTTTTCAATTTGGCTGGAAAAACGGTTATAGGCAACAACAGCAGGGATCGCTGCCGCCAGACCAAGGGCGGTGGCAAATAAGGCTTCCGCAATCCCAGGGGCAACAACCGCCAGTGAGGTGTTTTTCGATTGGGCGATGGATTGGAAAGAATTCATGATCCCCCAAACCGTACCAAAAAGACCAACAAACGGCGCAACCGACCCGACAGAGGCTAGGAACGTCATTCCTTTTTCCATCAACGAGATTTCTTTTGAGATGGTCACCGCCATGGTGCGATCAATGCGCTGATTGATTGAAACGCTGTTTTTTTCGCTTGAACCACGGGCCCCTGTCCGCCGCCATTCGCGCATAGCAGCCGAGAAAACACGGGGCATCATGCCATCAGGTTCAGCGCCCAAGTCATCATAAAGCCGATCGATCGCCCCGCCTGACCAAAATTCATCTTCAAAATCATCCGCCAAACGATTTTCTTTGCGGATGGTTTTCAATTTTTCAAAGATGATGGCCCAGGACCAGATCGATGCTAAGATAAGCATCAGCATCACCGCCTTAACGACCATATCAGCCGCCAGAAACAATCCCCAAATGCTGAGATCATGGCTGGTGACTGTTAGCGATGTTTCAAGAGAATCCTGCATCATTATGTTCCTTTTCTAACTTATGGGGCCTTTTCTACCTTATGAGGCTTGACCAGATGCGGTCATTTTTTGTTCAATTTTATCACGCACATCTTGCGGAATGCGAATAGGTTTGTTGTCCGAAACAAAAGCACCTTGGACATCAAGACTGGCGCGAATTTCGCCATCCTGACCTTGAACCAATTGCTTTAATGTCAATTTCGTTGCGCCGAGATTTTGAGGGATGGTCTGAACGACAATCTGATCCCCCATAAATGTTGGCTTTTTAAATTCAATTTGCATCTTGGTGATGACAATCGCTTCGTCACGGATCACAAGGTCATTCATTTCAACGCCTAAACAGCGCAACATGGCGGTGCGGCCACGTTCAGCAAAATTGACATAATTGGCGTGATAAACAATGCCGCCAGCGTCTGTGTCTTCAAACTGCGCCAATAAAGGGTAGATGTGATGGCCACCTTCAAACCATCCCATGCTGATGCCATCCCAAATTGCCGCTTGATCAGTCATGGCCATCACCATTGTTGGAATCACGGTCAATTTGATCGGATAAAAGATCAAGTTGCGCGCCCTTTGGCGGGGTCAGGCCAATATATTCCCAGCCTGCACGAGACAAGCAACGCCCCCGAGGGGTGCGCATCAACAAGCCTGTCTGCATCAAATAAGGTTCAATCACTTCTTCGAGCACATCACGCTGTTCAGCCAAAACCGCGGCCAGGGTATCCACCCCAACAGGCCCGCCGCCATAATGTTCAGCCATGGCGGTCAAATACCGCCTGTCCATGCCATCCAGCCCTTGGCCATCAACACCCAATTGCAGGAGGGCTTTATCGGCGGCGTCTTTATCCACCACATCATGGCCTGCCACCGCCGCAATATCGCGCACCCGCCGGAGCAACCGTCCCGCCACACGAGGTGTGCCGCGTGATCGCCGTGCCACTTCCATGGCGCCATCATCGCTAATCGCCATGCCCAATTTACCAGCCAGCCGCTTCATGATGATTTGCAATTCTTCATGGGTATAGAATTGCATCCGCATTTGAATCCCGAAACGATCGCGAAGCGGGGTGGTCAGCAAGCCTGATCGTGTTGTTGCCCCCACCAGCGTAAACTGCGGCAAATCAATCCGAACAGAGCGGGCAGAGGGCCCTTCACCTATGATTAAATCCAACTGAAAATCTTCCATAGCAGGATATAACACTTCTTCTACGGCAGGATTAAGGCGATGAATCTCATCAATGAATA
>WTHX01000051.1 GCA_011522975.1 Alphaproteobacteria bacterium
AAAATTGCAATGAATATGCCCTCTTGATGAAAGTGGTTTTCCGTGCGGCCAAAGATTGTTCTTGTCTGGTTTAAACGTGATTTAAGGATTGTTGATCACGCGCCGTTAACAGCGGCGGTGGCAACGGGGCTGCCTGTATTGCCGCTTTATGTGGTTGAACCTGACTATTGGCAATTATCAACTTCATCCCAGCGTCATTGGTCTTTTATCCATGACAGTTTGATCCAATTGCGTGAAAGCCTCACGGCCATAGGTCAGTCGCTTGTCATTAGGGTGGGGCAGGTGCCATCGGTATTGCAAGACCTGATGGCGGATTATGACGTGCAAGGCATTTATGCCCATGAAGAAACAGGGCATTTATGGACATATGCCCGTGATCTGGAAGTGCTGGATTTTTGTCGCCACCACGGTATTTCTATCCATGATTTTCCCCATGGCGGGGTGGTGCGCCGGCTTCGGTCACGGGATGGTTGGTCACGCTTGCGGCAAGACCGCATCAGCCAAACGCCTTTGCCTGCCCCGACAGCCTTATTGCCGCTATCGGCGATTGATAACGGTCAAATTCCTGCAAAAGATGACAGCCTTTTTAAAAACCGTATTTCAGGCAAAACCCAAAAAGGTGGGCGGCGTGCAGGGCTTGCCATTGTTCAAAGTTTTATCCATCAACGCGCCAATCGTTATTTGAAATCCATTTCATCGCCGCGATATGGCCCTGATTTTAGCGCACGCTTATCGCCGCATTTGGCATGGGGAACGCTTTCAGAACGTGAGGTCGTGCATCGGTTTCAAGAGGGCATATCAGCGTTGCCGCCGCGAGATTTTGGCCGGCGAGGGCTGGCGGCTGTTCTCACCCGATTGTCATGGCGCAGTCATTTTATGCAGAAACTTGAAGATCAACCTGATCTTGAAAACACTTCCATGCATTCCTTTTATGATGGTATTCGCCCCCAAGATGATCAAACCCAAATATCTTTATCAGCATGGCAAGACGGGCAGACAGGATACCCGATCATTGATGCCTGTATGCGTTGTTTGGCGGAAACAGGATGGCTGCCCTTTCGGATGCGCGCCATGCTGGTCAGTTTTGCCAGTTATCATCTGTGGCTGGATTGGCGGCTGACCGCCCCCCATATGGCACGGCTGTTTACAGATTACGAACCTGGGATTCATTACAGCCAATTTCAAATGCAATCGGGCGTCACAGGGATCAACACCATGCGGGTTTATAATCCTGTTAAGCAATCCTATGATCATGACCCAGAAGGCTGGCTGATCCGCCAATATTGTCCAGAACTGGCGCATCTGCCGCTTGAATGGGTGCATGAACCACATTTGATGCCGCCTTTATTGGCATCGGAATTCAATTTTGAAACTGGCCGTGATTACCCCATGCCGATTGTCGACAATCAAACAGCCATGCGGGAAGCAAAAAATAAGATGGCGGCAATCCGCAAACAAGCAGGGTTTGACCAAGAGGCAGCATCTGTTTTTCAACGTTTGGGCAGTCGCAACCGCCCCCGCCAAGGGGCAAAAAAGCGGCAAGCCAAACCCAACGCTCAACAACAATTGGATTTATTTTAATCTGGCGCATCTTGCTTATGGTTGCAGTTGGCTCATTTTAAAGCCATGATCATAACGTTAATTTTTTGGTTTTCTTTTAAGGATCGCATCATGAAAAATACTTCATTTTTATGTGTTCTTTTGGCTGTTTTTTTCATGGCGATGGGCGCATCTAACGATCTCCATCAGGTGGGTAGTCTAAATTCTGCCCATGCCCATAGCGGCGCCACAGGGATTGTCAAAGACCGTATGGACCGGTTTAAAGACAGCCAGACTGCCCTCAAGGCGATCGCCGCTGCCATTAAAGCCCAAGAATTTAACGCGATTGATGCGCCGGCCCAATTGATCGCCCAATGGGGGGATGAAATGGTCGCCTATTTCCCAGAAGGATCTAATCCCTCACCATCAGAAGCCTTGAATGTCATCTGGCAAGAGATGGATCAATTCAAAACAATGGCTGAAGCCAATGCCAATGCGGCTAAGCGGCTTAAACAATTGGCGCTGTCAGGGGATCAATCCAAGATCAAACCTGCGTTCAATGAATTGGTGGGCAGTTGCAAATCATGCCATCAAAAATTCAGGCAATAGGAACAGGCCAATATGCCTTCAGAAAAAACGTCGTCATATGACCATTTGTTCAACAGCATCAAAGAGCCTGTGATCTGTCAGAAATGTTTTGATGAATTTGCCCAAGGCCAGACCGATGCAGGATCACTGCAACATTATGCTGCCCTTGATGTAGGGTTTACCGACCGTGGGGTGCAAATCTGGTGCCGCCGCCATGATTTAAATGTTTGTCATATTGATTTTGCAGGCATGGCGCTTGATGCTGATTTCAGATGTTTGGAACAATCTAAATAAACAAACACCGCTTTATGAATCCGAATGATTTAGGGTTTTTGCACGCCGCTGGCCCCGCCGCTGAACACCCAGCCTTGGTCATCGGCTATGCCAAATAAAACCCCTGCTTCTTGAGCATTAAGCCCAAATAACCCGCCCAGTATTTTGGACCGAATAATGGTGAGATCTTGGTCATCAAACTGCAATTGGGTTGATGTGACGGCATCAATCTCGGCGTTTTTTCCAAAGTTCAAATCCGCGTTCAGATCAATGCGGTCATCCCCCAGATAAAGACGGGCAGTTTCAGCTGAACCATCGACCAGCAATCGGCCTGATAACGCACCATTGATGACCGACAGATTTTCGCGGCAACCCGCGCAAGCCCAATGGCCTGATAAATCATATTCAACAGCGCTATTTGGCAATTGTGGGGCCAGCCGCCCTAATAACATATAACGCCCGGGGTCAGATGAATTGACCAAAGGCGGTGGGATAAAATCAAGTCGCGAGAATTCACGTGTGATGCTTTGATCAGGATCAATCTCAGGGATTTTTTCTAAAATCTCGTTGGTTTTGGGGTCTTCGGCTGTTAGGTGGAAAAACCCACTGTCTGAATCCACCAAACCCAGCCATGCTTCACCCCTGCTGTCAATGCTGTCAAATAATGATGCTGCTTTACCTTGATCAAGAACAGAACCAACGCCGCTGATGGGATTGGTCACAGGTGGGACGGGAGTAGAAGACCCACCCCCGCCCCCGCAACCGACAATCCCGGTAACGCAAAGCACAAGGCATAAAATGATACGCCGCCTTGTTGGCATTGGTCTTGCCCATTGCATGCAGACAATATAAGGGAAAAGGGCTTGGCTAATTACCGAACTTCAGCATAAAATAAGAACTCAAATGCATATAATATTCGACCCTTGTGATCATCTTTTAGGCTTATTTTCTGCGGCGAATATAAAATCCAAACCGTAATCTGGAGAAAATAATGAAATTCACCTTGTCGCGAGTGGCCTTGAAAATAGGCGTCATGTTAGCCCTATTGTTTTCAGCCTTGGGGCTACACACTGCCCTCAACCCTGCCCATGCCGGTGATGAAAAAACAGTCTTTTTTAACGCTTGGGGCGGCTCACCTGTCATTAATGATTATATTATCTGGGCAAGCAAACGCCTTGAAGAAGACCATGGTATTGCTATCAATCACGTTAAATTGACTGATACCGCCACCGCCGTCAGCCGTATTCTGGCTGAAAAAACGGTGGGGCGTAACGAAGGCGGCAGTGTTGATCTGATTTGGGTAAATGGTGAAAACTTCGCCACCATGAAAGACAGCGGTTTGTTGAGGGATGATGCTTGGGCGTTTGATTTGCCATCTTGGCAATATACAGATGCCAAAGCCTTGCCCGCATTGGTGACAGATTTTGGCGTTCCGACCGATGGGTTGGAAAGCCCATGGGGGCGGGCGCAATTGGTCTTTGCCTATGATACGTCAGCGATTAATCAGCCGCCACGGTCTGCCGCGGCATTAAAGGCTTGGGTGATCGAAAACCCTGGGCGGTTCAGTTACCCCCTGCCGCCTGACTTTACCGGCACCAGTTTTTTGAAACAGATCGCCCTTGAATTGGCCAATGATCAAAGTGTTTTTGCCCAGCCTGTTGATACCGTTGATGCCAATATGGCCCTGGCGCCGCTTTGGGATTGGCTTGATGCTGTGCATCCCTATCTCTGGCAAGAAGGACGAAATTTCCCGAAGAATTATACCAATCTGGCCCAGTTATTAGGCGATGGTGAGATTAATATCGCCATGGCATTTAACCCGGCGAAATTCTCCAATGATATTAAAACAGGGGCATTGCCGGATACCATCCGCACCTATATCCATGACGGCGGCACATTGGCCAATGTTCATTATCTCGCCATTCCATTCAACGCATCATCCCCTGAAGCGGCAAAAAAAGTGGCGGATTTTATGCTGTCACCCGAAGCCCAGTTGAGAAAAGCCAATAGCGATATTTGGGGAGACCCAACGGTTTTGTCCATGGCCAAACTTTCAGCCCAAGATCAAGCCGCATTCGCTGCTTTGCCAAGGGGGATCGCGACGTTGTCCGAAGCAGAATTAAGCCAATCATTGCCAGAACCTCACCCCAGTTGGGTGGCGGTAATCGAAGCGGAATGGGCCAAACGTTACCTTAGCCCGTAATCGGCAGATGGATTGATCATGCCGCTTGCCAGAATATCGCCCTCGGTTAAGGTTTTTGTTTTCACCATGATGCGATTTGTCATCACTGCGCTGGCATTAATGGTGCTGGTGGTGCCTGTTCTATTGGGTGTTTTGGGGGCGATACTGCCGGCTTTTGGGTATCTGCCACCTTTGGGCGGGCTCGGTTTTGGCGTTCAGCCGTTTATTGAATTTTTCAACATGCCGGGGATAAACCGTGCCATTAGCCTCAGTTTAATTACAGGCATTTTGGCAACGGTGATCTCAACGCTATTGGCGCTGCTCTTGCCGGGCTTGCTTTATGGCAATCGGTTGTTTGGCATGATGCGGCAATATCTGGCGCCAATGTTATCCTTGCCTCATGTGACGGTCGCGGTGGGGCTGTTGTTCCTGCTTCAGCCCAGCGGCTGGTTAATCCGCCTGATCTCACCTTGGCTGACAGGATGGGATCGCCCGCCAGTATTTGGGCCTATGGGGGGCATTGTCCAAGACCCATATGGCATCGGATTGATGATCGGGTTGATCGCAAAAGAAGTCCCATTTCTGGTGCTCTTGGTGCTGGCGGCATTATCGCAAATCAACACCCGACCTTTGTTAACCTTGGGCCGCAGTTTGGGGTATGGCCCTATGGCCAGTTGGATTTATTTGATTGTGCCCGCCTTATGGGTCAGGTTGCGCCTGCCGATTGTCATTGTGTTGGTGTTCTCATTATCGGTGGTGGATATGGCGCTTGTCTTAACGCCATCAACAGCATCTCCCTTGGCTGTGCGATTGTTATGGCTTTATCAAGATGCTGATTTGGCCATGCGCTTTGTGGCATCGGCGGCGGCGGTGGTGCAGATCGCCGTGGTTGTATTTGCGTTTTTGCTGGGTTGGATATTAGTCAAAATCTTAAGCGGCTTTGGTCGGTCATTGGCCTTTACTGGCCATCGTTTTACCCATCCATCATTGGCGGTGTTTAAACCTGTGTTGGTGGTTATGGCGTTACTGCCAACTGCATTGGCGGCATTGGGGTTGGTGGCGGCAGGGTTATGGTCTGTTTCAGGGCGCTGGCGTTTTCCTTCGGCCTGGCCCGATGTCTTTACAATGCGGCATTGGGCAGGGGTGTTTTCAGGGCTGGGTGATGTGCTGCTGACAACGCTTTATTTGGGTGCAAGCGTTTCAGCCCTCGCGGTTGTTATGGTCATGCTGTGGCTTAGCCAAAAACCCAGCAAGACCCTCACCATGGCTGAAAACAGCATCTATTTGCCCTTATTATTACCCCAAGCAGGGTTTTTATTTGGGGTTCAGATCATGTTGCTATGGTTTGGGCTTGATGGCACATGGCTGGCGTTGATCTGGGCGCATTTGCTTTTTGTATTGCCCTATGTCTGGTTATCGCTGGCCCCATCATGGCGCAGTTTTAACCCGCAATGGACAATGTTGGCCGCCAGTTTGGGGTCATCGCCGTTCAATCGATTTTTGCGGGTGCGATTGCCGATCATGACCTTGCCTGTTCTGACAAGTTTTGCCGTTGGATTTTCTGTCAGCGCCGCGCTTTACCTGCCAACAGTCTTTGCCAGCAATGGACGGATCACGACCTTGACCGTAGAAGCTGTAACACTGGCGGAAGGGTCAAGCCGAAGCCCTCTTGGGGTGGCGACAGGCCTTCAGATGATGTTGCCTTTGGTGATTTTTATTCTGGCCACAAGTCTGGCGCGACGGCGATATAAACAATTTTCTTATTTCAGATGATCTGCGGCAACCTTTCACGCCAGAAAAACTTGCCCAATGATCAATTAAACCCTATATAGATGTCATTCGAACATAGACGAAACCTTTTTGGCCACAGTTTTCAAAATCTGCTGGTACCGATTTCGCCACATCTCCCCCAGTGTCATTGATAGGGCATCAAGGGGTATCGCATCACGAGTATTATAAGGAGACTTCAATGTCAGCATCTGCCCTTTCCAACAAAAAGATTGCCCTCTTGGCCTGCAGTGGTTTTGACGAACAGCCATTTGTTGCCCTTCAGCAAGCCTTGGTGGCGGCGGGCGCAACGGTCAAAGTTCTTTCACGCGATCATGGCCTGACAAACGGTTGGGCGAACGGTGTTTGGGGCTTGTCTTATCCTGTTGATGGCGCGTTGTCTGAAACATTGGCGATTGATTATGATGTTATGGTTGTGCCAACTGGTGAACGTCACACGGCTTTGCTTTTGAATGATCCCCATGGCCGCCGCATCATCAATGCTTTCCTGCGCGAAGATGTGCCCAGCCTGATTATTGGTTCTGCTATTGATGCGCTGGCTGAAAAAGAAATGCTCGATGGCTTTAATCGCTCTGAAGATGACATTGCGATTGATAAAAACCTTGTCATGGCGCAAGAAGGTGCAGATACTCAAGCCATGGTTGATGCCTTGAATAAGGTTGTCACCAATGAAGGTGAAGCTGCTGCTGCCTAAGGGGCGCAAGAATGGATAAATTGCCATCACCCTGTATCAGCATCTGCCAGATGGACCCGATCAGCGGGATGTGTCTGGGCTGTTACAGAACCCGAGAAGAAATCGCAACTTGGTCAAGGCTTGACTTGCCGGCCCAAAAGCAATTGGTCGCTGATCTTCAAGACCGCCGTGCCGCCGCAACAGGGCGGTCGCGGCGTCCCCGAAGACGTTTAAAAGCCTAGACGATTAAAGGCTTAGAAGATTAAAAACCCATAAATGAAGGGTTAGAAAATACCATGACAAATTTTTATGACATCCTGAAAGACCGCGGTGTCCTTCTTTGTGATGGCGCGACAGGCACGAATTATTTCAACCTTGGATTAGAAACGGGCCACCCGCCAGAATTTTGGTGTTTTGAAGAACCTCAACATGTCTTGGGATTACACCAACGTTTTCTTGAAGCCGGATCAGATATTATCTTAACCAATTCATTTGGCGGCACATCATTTCGCTTGAAATTGCATCAGGCTGAAGACCGCGTCCATGAATTGAATAAAAAAGCCGCGGAATTGGCGCGGCAAGCCGCAGATGCCCATCAAGACGCCACAGGGCGGCAGGTCTTGGTGGCAGGTTCAATGGGGCCAACAGGGGAGTTGTTTGCGCCTTTGGGGATGCTTGATCATGATGCTGCTGTTACGGCGTTTTCAGATCAGGCCAATGCGCTTGCCGAAGGCGGGGTGGATCTGTTGTGGATTGAAACCATCTCATCCATCGAAGAAGTTCAAGCCGCGATTGAAGCCGCCCAGAAAACGGGCCTGCCTATCGCCGCCACCATGACATTTGATACTGCTGGCAAATCCATGATGGGGGTTAACCCTGATGATTATGCGCGGGCGTGTAATGCCGAAGGTGTTGCCGCGGTTGGGGCAAATTGCGGTATTGGCCCTGCTGAATTGATGCATTCTGTTTTGCTGATGCGTGATCAAGGCCAAGCCGCCTTGGTGGCAAAGGGCAATTGCGGGATTCCTGAATATCGTGATGGCGCGATTCATTACCATGGCTCGCCTGAATTGATGGCGCAATACGCCGCTTTGGCGCGTGATGCGGGCATTCAGATTATTGGCGGTTGTTGCGGGACAACACCGGATCATATCCGCGCTATGCGCGAGGCAATTGATACAGCCCCTAAGCGTGACCATGTGGATTTATCAGATGTCACCACCATCTTGGGTGAGCCTTGGAAAGATATTCCAAAGAATGATGCTGCCCCTCGCCGCCGCCGCCGCCGCGATTAGAGGTCTTCTATCTTTGTTTTGATCTTCAATAATCGGTTATAAATTCTTGATAATCAAAGCCAGCCGTGCATACTCACGACGCAACAGTCAAGCGCCATCAATATGAAAGGCGGCTTGATGACAGAAAATAGGGTTTTATCATGACCATGCATATATACCGCAGTCATTATTGTGACGCTCTCCGTGCCGCTGATGTGGGGGAGACCGTTCGTCTTTCAGGATGGATACACCGTAAACGTGACCATGGCCAATTGGTTTTCATCGACCTTCGTGATCATTATGGCATCACACAATGTGTTGCGGATTCATCCGATGCGACTTTCGCTGAAGTCGAAGCCACCAGAAATGAATCGGTCGTGACCATTACAGGCACAGTGGTCAAACGGTCTGATGAAACCATCAATGCCAATTTGCCAACCGGTGAAATTGAAGTGCGGATTGATTCCTATGAGGTGCAATCCCATGCCGCCTTATTGCCATTGCAGGTCAATTCAGATGAAGA
>WTHX01000117.1 GCA_011522975.1 Alphaproteobacteria bacterium
TCACGGCTGACCAATGCCGCCACCGCGCCGGCATCATATGCGGCTTCAGCATAATCATGGCCATCGTGGTTTTCACCTTCCAAAGCGATAAACACATCGCCTTTTTGGGTTTTGCGATTATCCAGTGCCAAGCCTGTAACGCTCCAATCGCTAGCCCCTTTAATCTGACCGCTGGTGGCTTTGATCATTTCTGATGCCGTCCAAATCATGATGCGCCTCCATCATGTTTTGTCATGCCAGACAGAATGGCGGTGATCACCGCCGCATCACTAAAGGGCAGGGTTTCAGACCCGATCAACTGATTGTCTTCATGGCCTTTACCCGCCACCAACAGCACATCACCTGAGGTGATTTGCTCCAGCCCTTGGCGAATGGCGCTGTGGCGATCGCCGATATTCTGGGCATTCGGGGCGGATTGCAGGATAGCGTCTCTGATTGCTGCGGGGTCTTCATGGCGGGGGTTATCGTCAGTCACAATAGCGAAATCAGCATATTCAGCCGCAATCGCCCCCATCTCTTGACGTTTGCCTTGGTCGCGATCACCGCCACATCCAAAAACAACCCCCAATTGCCCTGGGCAATTGGCCCGCAAAGTTTCCAATGCTGTTTTCAACGCATCAGGCGTATGGGCATAATCCACCAAAACCGCCGCGCCTTTGGGATGGCCATGGATATGCTGCATCCGTCCTGGGGCTGGCTTTAAATACGGCAAAGCCATCAACGCATGGGTCATAGACAGGCCCGTGGCATGGGCAAGCCCTGCCGCCATCAAGGCGTTTTCAACTTGAAACTCACCCAATAACGCAATCGGGATGGTCCATTGCTGGCCTTGGAAACTGGCGGTAACGGTCATCCCGCCATCAAAAGTATTGATCGCTTCAATCTTCAGATCAGCCTTGGCATCGCGGCCAATGGTGATGATGTTGATCGCCCGGCCTTTCAATGATTTGACCAATTTCTGGCCCGCGGGATCATCGATGTTGATAACGGCACCGCCGCCTTCAGGTAGCAGTTCAGTAAAGAGGCGCGCCTTGGCGTCGAAATACGCCTCCATATCCAGATGATGGTCAAGGTGGTCACGGCTGAGATTGCTGAAACCAGCGGCGGCGATTTTCACCGAAGACAGACGGTCTTGTTCAATCCCATGGCTTGACGCTTCCATGGCCAGATTGGTGATGCCTGTCTTTGCCAGTGCATGCAGGTTTTGATGCAACGCAACCGCATCAGGTGTGGTCAGATTGGACAGATCAGCAATCGGGCCAATGGTCGACCCTCTGATGCCCAAAGTCCCCATGCTGGCGCTATGCCAGCCGACATGCTCCCAAATTTGACGCAAGAAATCAGCCGTGGATGTTTTGCCATTAGTGCCGGTGATGGCTGCAATTACCCCGGGTTGAGATGGCGTCATGGCTTTCGCCAATTGACTTAACATCAGGCGGCTGTTTTCAGTGATGATCAACGGCACATCACCTGTGTCGCAAGAACGTTCAGCGGCAATCGCAACCGCGCCATTTTCAATGGCTTGCGGGATAAAATCATGGCCATCAAAATGACTGCCTTTGATGGCAACAAAAACACTGCCCCCATCAATTTTACGGCTATCTGACGTGACTTGACTGACCAGTTTGTCGGCGTGTTTCGGATCAATATGAGAAAAGAGATCAATAAGACGCATTTTGCACCTCCGCATCGAGTTGCGGTGAATTAACCTCAAGAAACGGGCGAATTTTCGGCGATGTTTCGTCCACAGGTGCCACATTTAACAAAGGCGCGGCGCGGCGAATGAAACCACCAACCGCAGGCGCGGCCACCCAGCCGCCCGTGGCATAATATTGGCTAAACTTTTGGCCTTTCGGCTCATCAACCATCGCCACAACGACATATTGCGGGTCATGGGCAGGAAAGGCAGCAAGAAAAGATGCAATATTGAGGTTTTTGGCATAGCGGCCATCGACAATCTTTTCCGATGTGCCTGTTTTGCCGCCAACAACATAGCCTTTGATATTGGCGAATTTACCAGTGCCGCGCTTATGGGTCACCACACGGCGCATGATCGCGCGGGTTTGACGAACGGTTTCATGGGAAAACACCCGTTCGTCATAATCCTTTTTGACGCCGCCTTTGATCAATGACGGATGAACCCGTGTGCCATCCCCAATCGTGGTTGAAACCGCTGCCGCCAAATGCGCCAAAGTGACGGAAATACCATGGCCATAAGATACGGTCATGGTCGATACCCGCTGCCATGGGGCTGGGATGATCGGGGTCGCAACTTCAGGGATTTCAAGGTTGAGGCGGTTCAACAACCCTAATGAGGACAGATATTTTTGCTGAATATCAGCCCCGAGTTTATCGGCAATTCGGGCTGACCCTTTATTGGAGGATACAACCATGACTTCCGCCACATTAAGGGCTTGCTTTTCTTTTTTAAAATCATTGATCGTCCGGCCAGCCACCCGCAAGGGGGAGACCACATCAATCATATCACTGGCATCAAAAACACCGCTATCCAGCGCCATGGCTGTGTTTAAAATCTTAAAGGTTGAGCCCATTTCATAAACGCCTTTAGTGGCGCGGTTGAATTGCGCATCTTTATCCGCACGGCTGTAATAATTGGCATTATAATGGGGCAGGGAGACCATGGCGATGATCTCACCTGTTTTGACATCCATAACAATGCCGCCGCCGCCAATTGCTTGGAATTTGCTGATCTGGGTTTCGATTTCTTCACGAAGGATGGCTTGGACAGCAACATCAATCGACAGATGCACATCTTCCCCCTTGGCAAGGGCTTCGTTCATACCGCTTTCAATTCCAGTCAGGCCAAAGTTGTCTTTATTGACCGTGCCAATCAGATGGGCAGCTTCATATTTCTGCGGATAAAAGCGGGTGTCTCTTTCACGGCCATAAACGCCGACAATGCCGCGTTCCAGTGCTTTGGCATAGGTTGCTGGCGACACCCGCCATGACAATTCGGCATATCGCGTGTTGCGGGTTAATTGGCTGAAAATCTGTTCTTCGGTCAAATTGGGTAAAAGATCACTTAACTGCACCGTGGCTTCATAGGGGTTCATGATGGTGCGGGGGTCGGCATAAAGTTCAAATGCGGGCAAAGTGGTGGCCAGAATTCGCCCGCCACGATCATAGATTTTACCACGTTCAATGGCGGTGCTTTTATTGGTAAACCGTTGCATAGGGCGGCTGTCTTCAAAAGACAGGCTGACCAATTGGATGCCGATCATCAAAAACGCGCCTGTGCCGATCATGACCGGCAAAGCCAAGCGGTTGCGCGCTGTTGAGCGTGGGTCTTGATCAGGCACTTCGATTAGTTTTTTGCCTAATTTCCGCCAGATGCTCATTCGATCTCCTCAATCACTTTGATATGAAACAGGGTCTCGTCATCTTGATCAGTATTGGCGTTATCCCCGTCCAGCATATCCAGCGTTAGGATTCGTTGCGGTTCAATCGGGGCGAAAGATAGCATTTCTTTGGACAGGCTTTGAATGCGTGAAGGACGGGTCAGATAAGACCAATCGGCTTCAAGAACGGTAATGCGATCTTGCTCTTCTTTGATTTTGGCCTTCAGCGTGGCGATTTTTTGTTCGCGCTCTAGGATCATTTGTTCAACCACATAAGTGCCAACACCCAAAGCCAAGGTCACCACACAAATCAGCAGCATAGAAGCAGTGCGTTTCATCCCAAACATCAGGCGGACTCCTTATTTTCGATTGCTGCCGCTTTACTGCTGGCCGCATCGGTGCGGATCACAACCCGCAATTTGGCAGACCGAGCGCGGGGGTTGCTTTGAATTTCATCATCACTTGGGGCGATGGGCTTGCGTTTTGGCAGGGTGAAGGTCGGCGCGTCTGTTTCCACATCTGGCAAATGCCGTGATGGGCGTGGGCCTTGACCAGACCGTTTGATCATGAAGTTTTTGACAATGCGGTCTTCCAACGAATGGAACGACACCACCACCAGCCTGCCGCCTGGCTTTAATTGTTGTTCTGCGGCGTCTAGCGCCTGTTCAATCTCATCCAACTCGCCATTGATATGAATGCGGATGCCCTGAAAACTGCGGGTTGCGGGGTCAATCTGCCCAGGCTTAGGGCGCGGCATTACGCTATGAATAATCGCGGCCAGTTGTTTGGTGCGGGTGATTGGTGCCTCACTGCGGGCCCTGACAATGGCGCGGGCAATCCGGCGGGAGGCGCGTTCCTCCCCATATTCCCAAATCACGCGGGCAATCTCGGTCTCACTGGCGTCATTGATAAAATCAGCCGCATCAGGGCCAGACTTTTCCATCCGCATATCCAAAGGCCCATCATGGCGGAATGAAAACCCGCGTTCCGCTTCATCCAATTGCGGCGAAGACAGGCCCAAGTCAAACACCACGCCATCGACAAGGCCGATGCCTTTTGCTTGCGCCATATCCGCCAATTGCGAAAACGGCCCTTCCGCCAATGTCAGACGAGGGGCGTATTTTGCAATCATAGGCTGAGCGGCGGTGATGGCATCAGGATCACGGTCAATCGCCATAACGTGGCATTGGGCATCATCAAGAATTCGGCCGGTATAGCCGCCACGCCCAAAGGTCGCGTCAATGAAAGTCGCGTTATCCTCTGGCTTCAACGCCTCCACCACTTCTTGCAGCATGACTGGTTGGTGGAGCGTCATGATCATGACCCCCCTTGTTCTGAAGGCGGGGAGGCGGGTTTCAAGATCAATTGCGGCAAGCCATTGGCTTTGGCTTTGTTGCGCTGTTCTTCGGCGCGGTTGCGATAGGCATCAGGGCGCCAGATTTCAAACAAACGGCCAACACCAGCGAATAATACGGTGCTGTCTAACTTGGCATAGGCGATCATGGATTCTGGCAAGGAAATACGACCTTCGGAGTCCATCTTCATTTCATGGGCATCGGCCAAGAGCGTTTGCAAGACCTGCACTTCGGGCGACAGGCTGTCCATTGTGTCGAGAATATCAACGATTTGGTTGATGCGCTGGGCGCCCTGGCCCTGCAAGCAATCATCGGTCAAAGAGCGGGTGATGATCAACGGCTGTTGGTTGGCTTCCAACGCGGCACGGAACGGCGCCGGCACGGAAATCCGCCCCTTGCTGTCGATCTTGTTTTCAAATGTGGACAGAAAAATCATGCCCGCTCCTTGTTCAGCACTTATTTGGTCTTGGTCCTAAGCGCGAGGGGTGTGCTGGCTTCCCTGTTGCTGGTGTTCTGAACCCCTAAGGATTCCGCCAAAAAGCCTGTTGAGCAGACTTTATGGGATATTATGGGATAACATGGGAATGCATGGTCAGTCAATGGGAAATGCCCATTTTTCACAAAAAAGTGTAATTTTTTCAATGAGTTAGAGTTAATTCTTAGGTTATTTTTATAACCTAGTGAAAACAAACAATAATCATATTTGTTCACGAAATGTTCTTAATTTTATCAAAGGGATAGCAGGTAAAGCCCATGGAGAATCGCCCAAAGGATCACCGCCTGAACAAAAGCATCAGGCGTTAACGGTTTGTTTACTTGTTTTTGATACGATATGGGTTGCTGCCGCCATAGGAATAGGACAAACCAATGACGGATAATCATAGCGATTGGTATGAACAAATAAAAAATGAAGTGATCTTTGCCGAAGATTTAGCCAAGGTTTCAACAAAAAAGCAAAGCGTTCAAAATCAATTGCTGGGCTGGCGGGATGCGGTAGGCAATCATTTTGATCATTTGCCGCCGGATCAAGCGATGCGGGTGCTGGGTTATGGCAGTGCGTTGGCGCTGATCTTATGTATCTGGGCGCTGACGCAGGACAACCCCTATCTGGGGGTGATTTTGTTTTTTTGTGCCATCTGGCTGGGGTGGGGCTTTTTAGGGCATGTGACCGTTTAACCTGCCTTCAAGGCTGATTTAATTTATTTGATCAAATCCGCTTGAATTTGATTAAAGTCATGCGGGTTCTTTGAATAATGGCTGCATCTTTGCCAGTTCAGGCTGTCTTTCCGCATACCAAAGATCATGGGCTTGCTGCAGGTTAAGCCAGAACTTGGGATCATTGCCCAAACTGCGCCCCAGCCGCACCGCCATTTGTGGCGTGATGTCGCGCTTACCCGCCAGAATATTCATCAACATCTGGCGAGAAATGCCTATATGACGCGCGAAAGCCGTTTTTGAAACCCCCAATTCAGGCAAACAAAATGGGCTAAATATGCCCCGGGGTGATCAGGTGCTATATCACGATGACGCAGGGTCATTTCGCTCTCCTCAGGTTTTCTTTTTGGCGGTTTTTGTGGCTTTCTTCGCCTTCACCTTCACCTTTGGTTTTGATGGCGTGGCGGCGGGTTTCACCGAATTTTGCGGCATGTCTTGAGCCGCTTCTTTAACAGCATCAGATTTCGCCGTATCACGTTTTTCCGCTGTCTTTGTCTTGGCTGTCTTGATGCTGGATGGGCCTTGTCCCTCCGCTAGAAGCCGCCGCATGCTAAACAACACAGCAAAGCCGCCATTGATAAACCCAACGGCAACCACGGCGATGATGATCGAAGTGAAAATCGCCATATCTTGATTGACGGCATAGGTCGTAAAAGCGGGGTCAGCCATCATCATCTGGTCGCCCATCATCTGGCCCTCTATGACGTCATCATCCATCATATGCTGGCCCATATACCTCTCATCAATGAAGCGATCCTCCATAAACCGCCCGCCCATATACCTTTCACCCATAAAACGTTCCATGGCCGCCAGATAGGCCAATGCCGCCACAATTGGTGCTGTAAGAATATTGACAATTTCGCCCAGCCCCGCCAAGAATCGTGTCAAATGTTGAATTGCGATCACGTTCGCCTCCATTAAAACTCGTTTTGACCAAGCCTATCAAAAAGAGGTAAATAAACTCTTAACCCAAAGTATTAATTTTCAGGCAAGAACAGGACATTCAGATGTTTGATCAAACGGCCATCACCACCGCCATCGATGTGCTCAAACAGCGTTTTGGGGATCGGGTTTCCACGGCCGCATCTGTCCGCGAAAACCATAGCCACACCACCACCCAGATTGGCAGTGAATGGCCTGATGCTGTGGTCTTTGCTGAAACCAAACAAGAGGTCGCGGATATTGTTAAAATCTGCGCCGAATACCACTGCCCGATTGTGCCTTTTGGGGTGGGGTCATCTTTGGAAGGCCATGTTAATGCCGCCCATGGCGGGATTTCGATTGATATGAACGCGCTTAATCAGATTCTCGCCGTCCATCCCGAAGACCTTGATGTGGTGGTACAGCCTGGGGTAACGCGTGAAGCCTTGAATGACCATTTGCGCGATACAGGCTTGTTCTTCCCGATTGATCCCGGCGCCAATGCCAGTCTTGGCGGCATGGCGGCTACCCGGGCATCGGGCACAAACGCTGTGCGCTATGGCACAATGAAAGACAATGTTCTGGCGTTAGAAGCGGTGATGGCCGATGGCCGAGTGATCCGCACTGGCGGGCGGGCCAAGAAATCATCTGCAGGGTATGATTTAACGCGGCTTATGATCGGCTCAGAAGGCACGCTTGGCATAATCACCGAATTGACCTTGAAACTGCATGGTATCCCCGAAGAAATTGCCGGCGGAATTTGTTCTTTCCCATCTGTTGAAGCGGCGTGCAACGCAGTGATCATGACGATCCAATACGGTATTCCTGTGGCGCGGATTGAATTGCTCGACCCGCTTCAGGTCAAGGCTTGCAATCAATATTCCAACCTGACCTTGCCTGAAGAAACTTTGCTGTTGCTGGAATTTCACGGCACCCAACAAAGCGTCAAAGAACAGTCTGAACTGTTCGGCCAGATCGCGGCTGAATTCACCCCCCATGCGTTTCAATGGACAACCAATCCCGAAGAACGCAACAAATTATGGAAAGCCCGTCATGATGCCTTTTGGGCGTGTTTGGCGTTGATGCCCGGGGCGGAAGGCATTTCCACCGATGTCTGCGTGCCAATCTCACGGCTGGCGGAATGCGTGGAAGAAACCCGCCGCGATATCGAAGAAACAGGGCTGACCGCGCCTATTATCGGCCATGTTGGTGATGGCAATTTCCATGTCCTGCCGCTGGCCATGCCCGGCGATGATGCCGCCTATCAGGCGATTGCAGACTTTGCCAGCAGGCTTTCAGAACGCGCGATTGCCATGGGCGGCACCTGCACGGGCGAACATGGTATTGGCCAAGGCAAACGCAAATATCTGCGTCAAGAATTGGGCGAAAGCGTCGATGTGATGCAGGCGATTAAATCCAGCCTTGACCCGCAAAACATCCTTAATCCTGGCAAGTTATTTTTTTAAAACTCTGCCTAACAATCCCTATCTTTAACTAGCCGTTCTGATTCTTTCGCATGATATGGGCATGACTTTACTTTACTTATGGTGATTATCTGATAGTGTACAATTACATAACATAAACAATAGTTTAGAGGTTTCTAATATGCCCTTAGAACATCTCAACCTTATTGTTGTTTCAGTCATTGTTGTTTTGGTTTTACTGACCATTTACAAGGGAATTAAGGTTGTCCCTCAGTCTGAAGTCTATGTGATTGAGCGTTTTGGAAAATATCGCAAAACGCTGAACGCTGGCATGTCATTAATTATCCCGTATGTTGACAGCGTTGCCCATCGCATCAGTATTCTTGAACGTCAATTAAAGCATCTCGAAATATCGGTGATCACCAAAGATAATGTTGAAGTTAAACTTCAAACCAGTGTGTTCTACCGCATTATTGATGCCAGCCGCACTGTTTGTCGGATCAGGGATATC
>WTHX01000143.1 GCA_011522975.1 Alphaproteobacteria bacterium
GGTTGATATCGTCAAAAGAATTGGCGCGATGGCGGCCGCCCGTGACATTGGCATAGTCTATGGCGGCGGCAGAACAGGTTTGATGGGGGCGCTTGCAGATGGTGCCACCGAAGCCCAAGGCTATGTTCATGGGGTCATCCCGCAATTCCTGGAAAATCTAGAAGTTGCCCATCAAGGCATCACGGATTTGACGATCACCACCACCATGCATGAACGCAAAACGATTATGTATGATGAAGGGGATGCTTTTCTGGTCTTGCCCGGCGGGTTCGGCACCATGGAAGAAGTCATGGAGATCATCACTTGGCGGCAATTGAAAAGTCATAACAAGCCCATCATGCTGTTTAATTATGAAGGTTATTGGGATTCCCTGATCACCATGTGGCATCAAGCCTCTGAGGCTGGATTTATCCGCCCACCGCAATTGAATTTGGCGGATACCGTTGAAGATTTGGATGGTCTTGCTGATTTTCTTGATCAATTGAAATCAAATTAACCCCATAACAACATTAAAACCCCCAAAATCGCCTGATCTGACCTTGCCATTTCCGTGGTTACGGCGTAAAAAAAGGCCATTCTTACATCTGGGGGATTAGTGAAATGGCTAAAATCAAAGTGAATACGCCTGTCGTTGAACTTGACGGCGATGAAATGACACGCATCATTTGGCAGAAAATCAAAGAAACCTTAATTCATCCTTATCTTGATATTGACCTGAAATATTATGATTTGGGCATGGAATATCGCGATGAAACCGATGATCAGGTGACGATTGATGCGGCCAATGCGATCAAAGAATATGGCGTCGGTGTGAAATGCGCCACCATCACCCCTGATGAAGCCCGGGTTGAAGAATTTAACCTGAAAAAAATGTACAAATCGCCAAATGGCACGATCCGTAATATTCTTGGCGGCACTGTTTTCCGTCAGCCGATTATTTGTAAGAACGTCCCTCGCCTTGTTCCGGGCTGGACAGACCCAATTGTTATTGGCCGCCATGCTTTTGGTGATCAATACCGCGCCACAGACATGATTGTTGATCGTCCTGGCAAATTGACCATGACATTCACCCCAGAAGATGGTTCTGCCCCTATTACCCATGATATTTTCACCTTCCCAGATGCAGGGGTCGCCATGGGGATGTATAACCTTGATGAATCCATTCGTGGTTTTGCCCGTGCTTGCATGAATTATGGTCTTGATCTGGGTTGGCCTGTCTATCTTTCCACCAAAAACACCATCATGAAAGTCTATGACGGCCGTTTCAAAGACATCTTCCAAGAGGTTTTTGACAGCGAATATAAAGATAAATTTGATGCCGCTGGCATTACCTATGAACACCGCCTGATTGATGACATGGTGGCTTGCGCCATGAAATGGAACGGCAAATTTGTTTGGGCGTGTAAAAACTATGATGGTGACGTTCAGTCTGACACTGTTGCCCAAGGTTTTGGTTCATTGGGGCTGATGACATCTGTATTGATGACGCCAGATGGTAAAACTGTCGAAGCTGAAGCCGCCCATGGCACGGTCACCCGCCATTACCGCCAGCACCAGCAAGGCAAATCAACATCAACCAACCCGATTGCATCGATCTTTGCATGGACACAAGGCCTGCGCTATCGGGCGAAGTTTGATGATAATGCTGATTTGGCCAATTTTGCTCAAACGCTTGAAGACGTATGTGTCAAAACCGTTGAACGTGGCCAGATGACGAAAGATTTGGCGCTTCTGATCAGCCCTGATCAAGCCTTCCAAACAACTGATGAGTTTTTGGATACGCTGGACCAGAACATGAAAGCCGCCGCCAATTTCTAACGGCACTCAAAGACTTTAAATAAGGGGGCGTCATGCCCCCTTTTCTTTTGCTTGAATTAAATAGTCTTTAGCGTTCTGTTTTTGGGTTGGCATTGGCGAGCGGGCTGGCGGATAAAACCCCGCAAGTGATGATCAACACCATGCCCAAACACGCCAAAGTATTTGGCCAATGGCCAAAAACAACAAGCCCCAATACCGTGGCAGCGACAATCTGAAAATAAACAAAAGGTGCTAATCTTGTAGCAGGCGCCATGCCATAGGCGATAATCAATAAAATATTGCCTAATAATGACGCGATGCCTGAAACAGCAACCAAACCTGTGATTTCAAGGCTGAATTCTGGCCAATGCACCAAAGCCAAAGGCAATAACACCACCGTGCCAATGACCATTTGAGATGAGGTGAGTTGCACGGCGCTGCCCAAATGCACAAAAGCCCGCGACATGGTCAGGAATGAGCCATAAAACACCCCCGCCATGACCGCGAAAATCAGATAAGGATCAGCCGTCGCCGAAGGTTGAGCCACCATCAAAACCCCGACAAACCCGCCAATAACAAAGATTGTCCGCAATCGAGTGATCTGTTCTTTTAAAAATATTACCGATAAAAAATAGCTGATCAAAGGCGCGATGAATAAAATCGAAAACCCTGTGGTGATCGGCAGGCTGGTGAACGAATACAAAATACATGTAATGCCAGCCGTAATCGCAAGCCCTCTTGCAATGATGCGTTTATCCATTAACAATCTGAAAAATTGCCGATCGCGATAGACAAAAGGCAATAGCACCAGTGCCCCTGTTGCAAACCGAGCCCATGAGATAAAAAATGGGGAAACACCAAAGTTATTGGACAGTAACTTGCCAGCCGTATCGCCAAGCGGGATCAGCGACATGGCGACAAACATGATCAGAATATCGCGCCTGATCACCATGGCAAAGACCCCTTTTTAGTAAAGTGATCCCATATGATCATAAAGCCTTGATCGCATCTGCAATGGCATCAAGGGCGGCTTCGGCTTGAGTGGCATCTGGCCCGCCGGCTTGCGCCATATCAGGACGACCGCCGCCGCCTTTACCGCCAAGCGCCGCTGATCCAATCCGCACCAAGGTCACCGCATCAATTTTTTCAACAGCAGAAGGCGTTGCCCCCACCACGATGGATGCTTTGCCCTCCTCACGGGAGATGATTGCCACCACACCGACCTCAAGGTTTTTCAAAATGCCATCGGCAATGGATTTCAAATCCTTGGCTGGCGTGTTGTCCAGAATGCGGCGTTCAAAAGTAATGCCATTGATTTCAGTCGTTTCCCCTGCACTACCGCCGCCTTCGGCCAATTGTTTGCGCAATTCAGTGATGGTTTGTTCGGCTTTACGGCGATCCGCCATCAATGATGAAACACGTTCGGCCAATTGTTCAGGGGTGGATTTCACCGCTGTTGCTGCTTCGGACAAGACATTCAGCCGTTGGTTAACCCAATCGATCGCGCCTTGGTTGGTAACGGCTTCGATACGGCGTACGCCGCCGGCAACCGCGCCTTCGGTGGTGACTTTAAAGAGGCTGATATCGCCAGTACGGCTGACATGGGTGCCGCCGCATAATTCAACCGACCACGCTGAACGTCCCTCAACATCAGTTGGACCACCCATGGAAACAACACGGACTTCATCGCCATATTTTTCCCCAAATAAAGCCAAAGCCCCTTCGGCAATCGCATCATCAGGCGTCATCAAGCGGGTGGAAACAGCGCTGTTCATACGGATACGGCTGTTGACGATATGTTCAACTTCCGCCAGTTCTTCTCCAGAAACTTGTTTGGTGTGGCTGAAATCAAAGCGCAAACGTTCAGGCGCCACCAATGAGCCTTTCTGCATGACATGATCACCCAGCACTTCCCTGAGCGCTTCATGCATCAAATGGGTGGCGGAATGGTTGGATCGCAATAAATCACGGCGGGCGGCGTCCACTTCCATCACAACGCTATCACCAACTTTAACATCAGCCTTTAAAACCGCGCGGTGGACAAACATGCCATTAGGGGTTTTCCAGGTATCGGTTACGGTCGCGACAGTCTCACCATTGGCAGGATTAATGAATACCCCTATATCGCCCATCTGGCCGCCTGATTCAGCATAGAATGGTGTCTGGTTACAGATAATGGAAACGTCCTGGCCCTTTTTACCGCCTTGAATTTCCGCTTCATCCGCGATCATGGCGGTGATTAAACCTTCGGCTGAGGTTTCGTCATAGCCTAAGAATTCGGTCGCACCTTGGCTTTCAGCCGTGGTCAAGAAAATCGGCGCCAATCCGCTGTCACCTGACCCTGACCATGCTTTCCTGGCCTTGGCTTTCTGGGCTTCCATGGCAGCGTTAAACCCATCAAGATCAACCGACCAGTCAAAGCCGCGCATCACGTCTTGAGTCAGGTCAAGGGGGAAGCCATAAGTGTCATAAAGTTTAAAGGCTGTATCGCCATCAAGCGTCCCGCCTTTGGGCATGTTTTCAACTTGATCCACCAAAATTTTAAGACCGCGCCCCAAGGTTTCCTTAAAGCGGGTTTCTTCCATTTTCAGGGTTTCGGTGATCAAGGATTCCGCCCGCTGCAATTCGGTGAAATGCCCCCCCATCTCACGCACCAATGCAGGGACCAGATGGTGCATCATCGGCTCAATACATCCCATCTGATGGGCATGACGCATGGCGCGCCGCATGATCCGCCGTAAGACATAACCGCGGCCTTCATTGGATGGCAAAACACAATCAGCGATTAAAAATGATGATGCCCGTAAATGGTCAGCAATGACACGGTGCGAAACCGCATGTTCACCATCAATCGCAACGCCAGAAACATCAACAGACGCGCGGATCAGGCCTTGCATCAAATCAATATCGTAATTGTCATGCTTGCCCTGCATCACAGCAGAGATACGTTCCAGCCCCATGCCGGTATCAATCGACGGTTTCGGCAGATCAATCCGCTCACCATTGGCCAGTTGTTCGTATTGCATGAAGACCAGATTCCAAATCTCAATGAAACGGTCGCCGTCTTCATCGGGTGATCCGGGCGGGCCTCCAGGGATATGATCGCCATGGTCAAAGAAAATTTCTGAACACGGACCGCATGGGCCTGTATCCCCCATGGACCAGAAATTGTCCGAGGTTGGGATGCGAATGATGCGATCATCCCCCAGACCTGCAATCTTCTTCCACAAAGCAGCGGCTTCGTCATCGGTGTGATAAACCGTCACCAGCAGTTTATCTTTCGGTAGGCCATAAACATCGGTGATCAAGGTCCAAGCATGGTAAATCGCTTGTTCTTTAAAATAATCGCCAAAAGAAAAATTCCCCAGCATTTCAAAGAATGTATGGTGACGGGCGGTATGACCAACATTTTCAAGATCGTTATGCTTGCCGCCTGCCCGAACGCATTTTTGAGACGTCACCGCCCTTGGGATGGCGCGGGTCTCACCACCGGTGAAGACATTTTTAAACTGCACCATACCTGCGTTGGTAAACAGCAATGTTGGATCATTCAATGGCACCAAAGATGACGATGCCACCACCTCGTGATCATTCTTGCCAAAATAATCAAGAAATGTATTGCGGATGTCATTGACTGAAGCCATAGGGATGTTCCTTTCTTTATACCTGTTTTTAAGGTTCAGCCTGAATTTTGTCTAGTCTTGTCTGGTCTTATGCCATGGCTTTTCAATAACGCGCTGCTTTAACAAAAAAACCGACAGTCAAACTGCCGGTTTTTTATATCCCATGCGATATAGGAGTGATTTTTAAAATACTGACGCGATAACAGGTTTATTCCGCATCCTCAGGGCGTTCTTCTGATGCCGGGGCTTGGTCGAGCATGACATCATCAAACAGACCAGCGTTCTGCCGCAAAGCATGTTCAATCTCATCGGCCAATTCAGGGTTGTCGCGCATAAACTGCTTGGCATTTTCACGCCCCTGACCAATACGTTGATCTTTGTAAGAGAACCATGAACCCGATTTATCAATGAGATTTGCGGCAACCCCAAGATCGATCAATTCCCCTGTTTTGGAAATACCTTCGCCATACATAATATCAAATTCAACGGTGCGGAACGGAGCCGCCACTTTGTTTTTGACAACTTTGACGCGGGTTTGGTTGCCGATCACTTCATCACGATCTTTGATCGAGCCAATACGGCGAATATCCAAACGAACAGAAGAATAGAATTTTAGCGCATTACCACCAGTTGTGGTTTCAGGGTTGCCAAACATCACGCCAATTTTCAGGCGAATCTGGTTGATGAAAACAACCAAGCAATTTGATTTGGCAATGGATGACGTCAATTTCCGTAAGGCTTGTGACATCAAACGCGCTTGCAGGCCGACATGGGTATCCCCCATCTCCCCTTCAAGTTCAGCGCGAGGCACCAATGCCGCGACACTATCGATGACCAGAACATCAATCGCCCCTGACCGAACCAGCGTATCTGCGATCTCAAGCGCTTGTTCCCCCGCGTCAGGCTGAGAGATGAGCAATTCATCAAGATCAACCCCAAGTTTGCGGGCATAAGATGGGTCAAGCGCGTGTTCAGCATCAACAAAAGCACAAGCCCCGCCATTTTTCTGGGCTTCCGCCACAGCATGGAGAGCCAATGTTGTTTTACCAGAGGATTCAGGACCGTAAATTTCAATAATTCGGCCTTTTGGCAACCCGCCAATACCAAGCGCAATATCAAGACCGAGTGAACCTGTTGATACCGCTTCGATATCTTCATTGATATCATTCTGCCCCATTTTCATCACAGAACCTTTGCCAAATGATTTTTCAATTTGGCCAATCGCTGCTTCCAAGGCTTTCAATTTGTCATCTTTTTTCATGCTAAGATCTACCACCTGTGCCGTCATGATCGTTTCCTTTCTGACATAGTCTCGCTGTCCTGACAACAACCCCATTACGGAGAAATTGCGATTATTTTTTTCAATGCCCTTCTGGGCCGTTTTGGGCCGTTCAGATAAAAAATTCGGCTTAAAAACTCATCATTAAATTTATCTGATCATGTTTTGTTCTCATTAGCAAGTTTATTTTCTTGTTTTGTTCTTATTTGTTCATCCCATCAAAGATGATGGGGTTAAGACAAGTTACAATCACAAGATGATGATTTGATCCGTACGGCAAACCTATTTAAACATCCGATAAAGGGATGCGAATCCAGAAGCGGCAACCATTATCATTAGATATTGCCTCAACGCCATATTCCCCGCCCCAGTTTTCAACCACCCAAGCCACGGCGGATAATCCGAACCCCCTAGTGCCATGGATGCCCTTAGTGGTAACGCCAGGTTTAAAAATACTATTAGGTGTTAAGTCTTTTAGCCCAGGGCCATTATCAGCCACTGATATCTCACACCATTGATGGACACGGCGCACCGATATAAAAGCCAATGGTCTATCGACATCAAGCTCTGAAACATTGCGGATTAATTGCATTAAAACACGGTGCAAAAACATACGGTGAATTTGAACAGGCGGGGTGACAACCGCCCCCAATTCAATATTGGTTTCAGCCCCTGCCACTAACGAAAGACTGGGTAGAATGCTTTTCAGAAAGGAACGCAATTGCGATTGATCCATCACTTCAGAGACTTCGGATGAATGACTATTGACCAGATCACGCATCAGCACGGCTGATGATTTCACATACATCCGGATGCTGTTAAAGGCCCAATCCAGATCCCCTGAATTGGAAGACCGGCTTTGTATCTCATCACAGGCTGAAAGAATGGCCATCAGGTTATTGTTAATGTCATGGGCAATACCACGGATAAGGATTTGCTGTTGTTCATCGAGGATTTTGCCAGAATATTCGTCATGATTAAGATGGGGGTCATCAAAAATGGATAAATCAGACGGGGATAAATCTTGAGGGTTTGGTTCTAATTCTTCGGATTTTATTGGATTTTGGTTTTTTTGAGGCGCATCAGTCATCTTCCCCATTCGGTATTGAGGATGATCTTGTGGTTTCCTAACTGTTTTATGTTTCTTAGCCATACTCAACGTTTCATGGTGATGGTGATGGCCAAAACATGAACGGCGTAAAGCAATAAACACTTACAGTACACGCAATAAGTTAATATTTCGTTAACGTTGGGAAATTATTTTCAAAAAAAAGACATGACCAAAGTCATGCCCTTTCAGTGTTTTGATCGTAATCGGTTAAAGCCGATTAATCGTCGCGGTGGGACTTTTCCATCCGTTCATGACGCTCTTGGGCGTCCAGCGACAATGATGCAATTGGGCGCGCTTCAAGACGCTTGAGTGAAATTGGCTCATCTGTTTCTTCACAATAGCCGTAACTGCCATCTTCGATGCGGCGCAGTGCTGATTCAATTTTAGACAGCAGTTTGCGTTCACGATCGCGGGTGCGCAATTGCAGGGAGGCGTCACTTTCCATTTGTGCCCGGTCAGTAATATCAGGCAATTGGAAGTTTTCCTCTGACAAAGTGTTGAGCGTGTCATTGGCATCCGATAGCAATTCTTGACGCCATTGCAGAAGTTTTTGGCGGAAATATTCCACCTGCATCGGGTTCATAAATTCTTCCTTGTCAGAAGGCACATAACCTTCAGGCAAGACAATGGGGCTATTTAAATCAACAATTTTTTTATTTTTGGTCATGCTTGTGGCCTATCATAAAAATGTGTTCAAATAATAGTTTTCATAACGATTAAGATATTAATCAATCAAAACCGATGAAGTTTAGCGTTATAAAAATTTACGTCACCCTTCGCAAGCCTAAAACTTGATTTATAGGTCACTTTATTGTGAAGCCCTATAACAAGAGTTTAAACAAGCAAATGCTTAATCACATTTTATTGATTTGCTAATAATTAAGAA
>WTHX01000159.1 GCA_011522975.1 Alphaproteobacteria bacterium
CCAATTGCGTGTCTGAATGGTCAGTCAACACTTTGGAACAAGGGTTTATTCAAGCGCGTTTGATCGAAAAAGGCGTCAAATTGGTGACGTCTCACCGAGTCAATGCGGTGATGGCTGACCATATCCGTATTGGATGCAGTTACACAGGCAACGAACATGACATGGCCGCCAGCGCCATTGTGATGGTCACGGCCCGTGATGGTAATGATACGCTTTGGCATGATCTGAAATCACAACAATCACGCTGGCAAGATGCGGGGATTAAATCGGTCAAAATTATTGGCGATGCAGAAGCCCCTGCTCCGATTGCTTGGGCGACTTATGCGGGCCACCGTTACGCGATGGAAATGGATACAGAAGACCATGGGGATGAACCTTGCTTTAAGCGTGAAGTCACAGGTCTGGAAAACTAGGGGGCAAGAATATGGATATCATCTATTCAGAAGACCACCGTCTTCGGGCATCAAAAACTGAACTTTATGGCGGTGAATTATTGCCCCCATTTGAATGCCCTGAACGGATGGATTATATCCTTGCTGCTATTCGTGACCGAGGTTTGGGGACAATACATAGCCCCAAAGATTTTGGGCGAGAAGCGATCACCGCCATCCATGATGAAGGTTTTGTGACTTTCATTGAAACCTGTTGGCAGGAATGGCAAGATGCAGGTTTTAAAGGTGAGGCTATCGCCTCGGCTTGGCCCTCACGCTCCATGCCATCAACACGTATCCCGAATTTTATTGACGGCAAAATCGGCTATTACACTTTGGCCAGTGAGACCTCTATTTCCGCAGGAACGGCCGAAGCCGCTTACACCTCAGCGCAAGTTGCTTTAACCGGTGCAGAACAAATTTCGCAAGGGTCTCAGCAAAGAATATTTTCGCTCTGCCGCCCGCCGGGGCATCACGCCTCCAAAGATCAATATGGCGGGTATTGTTTTTATAATAACGCCGCTATCACCGCCCAATATATGCGCGATCAAGGGGCGGCTAAAATTGCTATTTTAGATGTTGATTTTCATCATGGAAACGGCACTCAAGCGATCTTTTATGACCGTGATGATGTGTTGTTTTTATCGATCCATGGTGACCCTGCTGATGCCTTTCCTTATTTCCTTGGACACGAAGACGAAAAGGGTGAAGGCAAAGGTATGGGGTATAATTTCAATTATCCATTGGCACCGAAAACACCTTATTCAACATGGGCTCTTGCCCTTGCTGATGCCTTGAACCAGATATCTACCTATGGAGCGGATGCGCTTATTGTGTCTTTTGGGGCGGATACATTTGAATATGACCCGATCAGTTTTTTCAAACTGACAAGCAATGATTTCATTGATATGGGCCGAAAAATAGCCACGCTTCATTTGCCCACCTTAACCGTCATGGAAGGTGGATATGCGGTTGAAGAAGTCGGCACAAACACCGTGAATTTTCTTTTAGGATTGGAAGGGTCGTCATGACAAAAGTTGCTGTCACACAAATGTCGCTGGGCTGGGATATAGAAGCCAACCTCGACAAAGCCGAAGGCACCGTCAGAGCAGCCGCCGCTGAAGGCGCAAACATCATTCTTTTGCAAGAATTGTTCGCCACGGTTTATTTCTGCCCTGAACAAAACCCCAAGTATTTTGACCATGCCTATGAAGTTGAAGGTCATCCCTTCTTGGGGCGGTTTGCTGATCTATGCCGCGAATTGGGGGTGGTCTGTCCGATTAGTTTCTTTGAGAAATCAACCAATGCTTATTTCAATTCAGTGATGATTATCGATGCAGATGGAACCCAGCAAGGGATCTATCGTAAGACCCATATCCCCCAAGGCCCAGGTTATGAGGAAAAATTCTATTTCAACCCAGGGGATTTGGGGTTTAAAGTTTGGGATACGGCTTTTGGGCGAATTGGTGTTGGCATTTGTTGGGACCAATGGTTTCCTGAAACCGCCCGGTCGATGGCGATTATGGGGGCTGATCTTTTGATGTATCCCACCGCGATTGGCAGTGAGCCTAGTAACCCTTCATATGATTCTTCAGGCCATTGGCAGCGCACCATGCAAGGCCATGCCGCCGCCAATATGGTGGCCTTAGCCGCCAGTAACCGGACAGGAACAGAACACGTCAATGGCATTACAATGGATTGGTATGGGCAATCCTTTATTGCAGATGGCACTGGCGCGTTGGTGGCTGAATGTGGTGATCAAGAAGACAGAATGGCGATGGCTGAATTTGATTTTGATGCCATGCGCCGTGAGCGCGCCTCGTGGGGGCTTTTCCGTGATCGGCGGCCTGAACATTATCAAACACTGATGCGATTATCCTAAAGGCACTGGCCTTTATTCAGGCACATAGCGGGGGTAAGTTTTCTTACTTTCCCTCGCCAATTCAAGGTCAATTTCAGCCGTCGCAAAAGGTGCATCTTCTGTTGTTGTGGCCAGCACATTGCCTTCTGGGTCAATAATCCAAGACAACCCACCAAGATCAACTACTTCACCTGTAGTATTGTCCTCATTAAATGGCGCGCAGAGGTTTGATGAAAGGCAATA
>WTHX01000010.1 GCA_011522975.1 Alphaproteobacteria bacterium
TCATATGGCGTACCAATGAATACCCGCTGTAGCCATAATTCACCGCACAAACACGGTTGCTGGCACGGGCAATTTTGACAATTTCTTCCCCTTCTTCGACGGTCATGGTCATGGGTTTTTCACAGAGAACATGAAATCCGTTTTCCAAAAACGCTTTGGTGATCTCAAAATGAGTGGCATTAGGGGTTGCGACGGTCACCAGATCAATTCGGTCATCGCGGCTGGCTTCACCTGCCAGCATGTCTTGCCAATCGCCATAAGCTCGGTCAGATTCGAGCCCAAGACGGATGCCATAGTCGCGACCGGCATCAGGGCGATGGTCCAGTGCCCCTGCAACAAATTCAAATTCCCCATCAAGTCCAGCACCAAGGCGATGGGCAGGACCAATCTGGCTGCCTTCGCCGCCGCCAATTAAACCCCATTTTAACTTTGTCATAATAGCAGTCCTTAATTAAAACCAATGGATTCAAGATATTCACGATTTTTCAACGCATCACCCAGCGGGTCAGGGTCAAGGGTTGGATCACAATCCTGTTCAATCGTACACCAACCGGAATAACCGCTTTCCAACAGCAATTCACGCACCGCTGGCAAATCAACTTCACCTTTATCAAGGGTGCAGAAAATCCCTTCACCACAGGCTTCATAGAATCCAGTTCGATTGGCAATGGCGCGGGCTTTGACCACTGGGTCAGTGGATTTAAAATGCACATAAGTAATGCGGTCCATATGCCGCTTCATGAAGGCCACAGGATCAAAACCTGCATAGGTGCAATGTCCAGTATCAAGGCAGAGTTTTAGCGTGTCGCTATCGACTTCTTTTAAAAGTTTTTCAACTTCCGGCTCAAAATCCATGAACCCGCCAGCGTGGGGATGCAATTCAGGGATCAAGCCATATTCTTCGGCGCCCATTTTTGCAATCGTGACAATACGATCACGATAGGCATTCCATTCGGCATCATCCATTTGTTCGGCTTCATCTGCGCGGCCTGCTGTTGGTGCTCGCCGAGGTGAGATGCTGTCAATCATGACAAAATGCGACGCGCCATGGGCCACCAAGGCTTTGCAGGTTCTGACGGCGCCATCCATAACATCATCCCAAGCATCGGGGTCATGGAAAGGGCGAAAGACAACGCCGCCGATCAATTCTAGGTTAAATTCTGCCAGCGCATCACCAAGTTCAGCAGGGTCTTCAGGCATAAAGCCAACAGGCCCTAGTTCAATGCCAGTGTACCCTGCCTCAGCACATTGCCCCAGAACGTCACGCCAATGAGGGTTGCGCGGGTCATCAGCAAATTCAACGCCCCAAGAACATGGCGCATTCCCAATCCTAATTGTCATTTACTTCTCCTAAACTGACCTGAATTTAAACTGGTTTGACTTTTGTCCAGCATCCTGACTGTGCCGATAACAACACGGCATCAACCACTTCTGCTACTTCCAATCCGTCACGAAACGTCGGCCAGACGGCTTTTCCTGTTTCAATCGCTTCTAAAAAATCTTTGGCTTCGATGATAATCGTATCCTGATAGCCCGTGCCATGGCCGGGACCTTGGCAGAAGGGCAGGTAATCAGGATGGGCCGGGCCTGCCAGAATTTTCTTAAACCCGCGTTCAGCTTCAGGCCCTTCAGCGCGATAAAGCCAAATGGCGTTCTGGTCTTCCTGATCAAACCGGATTGATCCTTTGGTGCCATGAATTTCATAGGCATAGCCCATCTTGCGGCCTGTCGCGAGGCGGCTGGAATAAATATGCCCCATGACGCCATTTTCAAACCTGCACATAATCTGGGCGTGGTCATCATTGGTCACCGTGCCGCCAGGGCGTTCTTTGTGAACACATTCAACTTCAGCCATAACCTTTTCAATCGATCCCATCAAGGCAAGGGCCGCATTGATCGGATGGGGGGCAAGATCGCCCATATTGCCATTGGCAATCCCCGAACACCGCCAATTATGGGGCAGGTCAGGGTCTGCTTGAAAATCTTCTGTATGCTCCCCCCGAAACCATGTCACCTGACCAATGGCATCTTCAGCGATTAATTGTCGTGCATATTGGCTGGCCGGGGTGCGGATATAATTAAACCCCATCATATTGGCCACGCCAGTTTCATCAGCCAGCGCCGCCATTGCCCTTGCGTCTTCTATAGTGTCGGCAATGGGTTTTTCACAAAGAACAGGTTTGCCTAATCTCATCGCTGCTTCAGCAATCACGCGGTGGGTATTTTGGGGCGAGGCAATAACAATTGCTTCAACACGGGGATCATTGACCAATTCCTGCCAATCATCAGTGGCGCGGGCAAACCCATAGGCGGTGCGATATTTTTCAGCAGAATCTTTGCTTGTTGCGGCCACCATTTCAAGGCGGGGGCGCAGTTTTGTGTTGAAAATCGCTCCAACCGCAAGCATGGCAACAGCATGAGCCTTACCCATATAGCCGCCACCAATAATGCCAATACCAATTGAAGTCATTTTCTTCTCCAGACGAGGCAGATTGCCCCCTTTGCAACCGGTTGCAAATACGGTAGCCTT
>WTHX01000059.1 GCA_011522975.1 Alphaproteobacteria bacterium
TGGAGAGATGACCGCCTTAAATCACGACCATGGACAGGTTGTTTATACGGCCAATGCATATCCATTAAGGCTGATACCGCCTCCCCCATGCGGTGTTGCATATGCTGATCATCGGCGGCAAGGGGGTCAACCCGCGCGACATCAACCTCCCACGCATCTTCTTTTGGTGCGCCATCAACAATCCAATCCGCGAGCGTCTTGCCCACCCCTGCCGATGACATGATGCCAAGTGAGTTCATGCCTGCGGCCACATAAAGACCGTCTTGGTCAGGCGCCGCCCCCATCAATGGTTTAGTATCAACGGTGAAACTTTCAGGGCCGTTCATATAGAATTGTATCCCCACTTCCGCCAATGATGGGACCAAAGCCAGAGCCTTTTCCATATAAGGGGTAAACCAATCCCAATTTTCAGCCATCTCAAGGAAAGGCGTGTCCCCTTGCGGGCCAAACGCATCCCAGCAAGTCGCATTAGGTTCAAACACACCGATCAGCAATTTGCCAGCATCACCTTTGATATAATAATTATGGTCAAGGTCGCGCAAGACAGGGAAATCCCTGAACTCATCGCGAGGTTCGGTGACGATATACATATGCTCAACAGGCTGAAGCGGCAATTTCAGCCCTGCTGTTGCCGCCAAGGGTTTTGACCATGCGCCTGTCGCCAAAACAACTGCGCCAGATTTGATCACCGTACCATCAGCCAGTTCAACCCCTGTGACGCGATCCCCTGATTTGATCAGCCGCGCCACCCGCGCGCCTTCGCAAATTTCAACCCCCATTTGCTTGGCCGCTTTGGCATAGGCCATGCAGAGATCGACCGGATTGACGCTGCCATCTTCAGGCACAGCCATGGTGAGGGAAACGCCACTTACATCCAAACAAGGCAAGGCTGTCGCAAGGGCGTTGTTATCAATCATTTCAGGGCGAAGGCCAAAATGCCGACCGACCGCGGCGATGCGGTGCAATTCATCATGCCTATTTTCATCCCGCGCCAGCCAATAGCCGCCGGTTTGGCGATAGCCTGTGTCTTGGCCTGTTTCGTCTTTTAATTTTGGGAAAAGTTTGGTGGCGTAACTTGCCAGCGTTGTCATATTTGGTGTTGCCCTTAACGGCCCGACAATACCTGCGGCATGCCAACTGGTGCCTGAGGTCAATTGATTGCGTTCCAGCAATAGAATCTTACCTGCTTGGCGATGCGCCAAATGATACGCCGTGCTGAGCCCGATCGCCCCACCGCCAATGACAATCGCATCATAACAATCAGAAGAAGTCGGCATCTGGCACTTCCTCTTTTCGCTCTCTGATATACGCCTGCAACGCCTCATCAATATCGGGGTCTAAGCCTGGGTCTTGGTAATGGTCAAGACGATCTTTCCAAAGCGCATTTGCCCTTTGGGTCATATCAAGCCTGCCATCAGCACTCCATTGTTCATAGGAATTGTTATCGGCCAGATCAGGCCTGAACAATGCGGTCAGAAAATTGGCTTGGGTATGATCTGATCCTAAGAAATGCTGGCCTGGTCCTGTGGCGGCGATGGCATCCATGGCTTGGGCGTTTTCGCTCAGGTCAATGCCTTCAAAAAACCGGCATAACTTGCCACAAAGATCAGCATCCATCATGGTTTTTTCAAAACTGGTGACAAGCCCACCTTCCAGCCAACCGGTGGCATGATTGATGATATTAGCCCCTGCAAATAAACTCATCATCAAGCCCCATGTGCCTTCTTGTTGCGATTGGGCATCGGCTGTTTTTGAGGCTGATAACGTGCCCACCGTATGAAGCGGCACGCCAAGCCGCCTTGCCAATTGCCCTGCCGCCAGAACCATTTGCCCGGCTTCTGGCGTGCCAAATGTTGGCGCGCCTGATTGCATCGACATGGTGGAGGCAAAAGACCCCATCAAACAAGGCGCACCGGGATTGACCAATTGAACCAGCGATAGGCTTGCCAAGGCTTCCGCTAAGACTTGCGCCAATGTTCCGGCGATAGTGGTCGGGCTCATTGCGCCTGTTAATGTCCATGGCGTGCAGGCAACAGGCTGATTTGCCCGCGCATAGGTTTTTAACGCCCCCGACATATGGGCATCCATCACCAAAGGCGCGTTTGTATTTGACACACAATAAAGCGCTGGCGTCTTTGACATCACATCAGCCCCAAAGACAATCCGCGCCATATCAATGGCATGGCCGGCACGCTCCGCGCCAATAAACGCCCCCATAAAAGGCCGGTCTGACCAGCGAATATGAGCATAAAGCATATCCAAATGCCGCTTATTGGCGGGCAAGTCCACAGGTTCACAAACAACGCCGCCCGAATGGTGCAAATAAGGGATGGTCTGATGCAATTTGACCAGACGGATGAAATCATCATAAGTCGCGTAACGGCGGCCTTGATCTTCATCATGGACAAAAGGCGGCCCCCAAGATGGGCATAGCACCGAAGATTTGCCGCCAATGACAACCGACCGTTCAGGGTTGCGTGCCAATTGCGTGAATTGAGACGGCGCATTTGCGGTGATGATATCGCGGCAGAACCCAGGCTTAAACCGCACCCGCTCACCATCAATATCGCATCCCGCCTTGGCAAAGATTGCGATCACTTCTGGATCATCTCTAAATTCCATGCCTGTGTCTTGAAGGATGCGATCGGCGTTGGCTTCAATCGTCTCCAACCCTTCTTCGGATAACACAGGCAAAGGGCCAATATTGCGATTGATATATGGCGATATTCGCTCAACAGGGCGTGCGCCAGCCTGCTTTTGTCGATTGCGTCGTGCCATCAAAACCTCACCCCAAAAGGCTTGTCCATTTTTTCAAAACAATCAATTAAAAATTGAACGCTTATTTATGGTCAAAACCACCTGCCTTTGTGAAATGACGGTTTTCGTTTAAGGTAATTTAAGGTTAATCGAGATGAGTGTTATGGGCCAATCAACTCCTCACAACAAACCGCATGTTGCCCTCATCACAGGCGGGTTATCGGGTATAGGGCTGGAGAGCGCTTCCATGCTGCTTGAGCGTTCGGTTCATGTCGCCGCTGTTTCATCGCAAGCCGATCAGCATCTAGAGGCGCAATCTCGGCTGACCGATATGGCCAAGCGTCATGGCGCGAAAGCGGTTTTCATCGCCCTTGATCTGCGTGATGCTGATCGCGTCAGCACAGGTGTATCAGACATCACCGCAAGTCTTGGTCCCATCTCAATTCTGGTGAATGCGGCGGGGGTTTATCATCACGAAGCCCTATCAGGCCACAGTATTGACGGCTGGGCCAATACCATGGCGGTAAACCTGACAGGACCTTTCTTAACAACACGGGCGTGCTGGCCAGATATGGTTGCGGGCAATCATGGCCGTATCATCAACATCGCATCCACCGCCGCCCATATGGGGATGGCTGAATATGCGGGGTATTGCGCGGCGAAATCTGGTCTTTTGGGGCTGACCCGCGTCACCGCTTTGGAAGGCGCGCCCCATGGTATTACCTGCAATTCGATCAGCCCGTCATGGGTTGATACGCCAATGATGCAACAAAGTTTAACCAACCAAGCCAAAACCATGGGCAAGTCCGTTGATGATCTTTATGCCGAAGCAAAAGGCTTAAATCCGCAATCACGGATCATCACCCCCCAAGAGATCGCCCAACAAGTGACATGGCTTGCCCTTGACGCCCCCCAAGCCCTGACCGGTGAAGACATTCTGATGACAGGTGGGGCGCAATGGTAGGGCAGAAAAATATCGCCTTATGGTCCCATCCCCGCAGCATGTCCACAAGCGTTGAACGGTATTTTCGAGAACGCGGTGATTGTTGGTGCCACCATGAACCGTTTATGTATTTCTATTATTTGGAAAAACACGGCAAGCCCTACCCCGGGTTTGACCCTGAAGATAATCGCCCCCGCGACCTTCATGATATTGCTGAAATGGTCACCTCACCGCTTGAGGAGGACAAAAAGCAAAAGCATATTTTCTTCAAAGATATGAGTTATTATGTCACCGATCACCTGACCCAATTAGAGGATTTGATGCGGGGGACTGTGCCTGTGTTTTTAATCCGTGACCCGCGCTTAAGTCTGGCATCATATAGCAAACTTGACCCGGGCTTTACCCGTGAAGAAGGCGGGTTGGACGCCCAATGGCAACATTTCCAAAGGCTGAAATCATGGGGAATTGACCCTTTGGTGATTGATGCTGACACAATCACATCCTCCCCTGAAGATGCCATGGGGCGTGTCTGTGCCTATGCCGGCATCCCCTTTATAAAAGAGGCATTGTCATGGCAGGCGGAAGCCTTGCCGGAAGATTGGCAACAAACAAAAGCATGGCATGAGGGCAGCATCAACAGCACCGGTTTTGCCCCGCCTGATGCGCGTGATCCAGATGACGTGTTTGAAGCCGCCGCCAAAAATATGCCTGCATTACGAGGTTATCTTAACCACCATCAGCCGTTTTATGACCAGTTAAAAGCCCATAGCATTTAGATCGCCCCGATATTAGGGGCGGCAGAAAGCAGCATTTTAGTGTCATCATGAGATGGGGCTGACAACAAATCAGACGAATGGGCTTCTTCCACCAATTGACCATTTTTCAAAACACCAATGGTGGGCAAGTTTTCGTTTTCATTATAAATTGGACGTATTAAGTTTTAATCAGAGATGACCTGAAGAAAAAAGAGATTGGCTTTGTGCACCATAGGCGCGGTACGACTTAAGGATGGGGCGATGGCCCTGTTTAAAAACAAAGATTTTTCTGCACAGCAATTTTCTGATCGGGTGATCATGACGCCGCAAATTTTTGGTTGTGAAGGGCTGGAAACCTTTGCTGAAAATGATGCCAAAATGGTGTTTTCTGGGCTTTCCGTTGGGGCGAATGCCCATGGGCTGATGGCGACGGTCAACCATGTCAAAATAACCGACCCAACCCATCAAAATTATGACCGCCTGACCGAATTGGTTTTGAAAACCGCCCATAATATCGATCAAGCCATTGCCATTGTTGAGCAGGCACTGGCAAAAGATGCTTATTGGTGGGGCAATCTGATCATTGCGGATCGATCGGGGTGTGCCGTGATAGAAGTCCGCGGGCAAGATTGTCATATCACCAAAGATCAAGACCGCCTGTTCCGAACCAATCACCACCCTCTTTTTGGTGAGCATGCATCGCCTGATGATTTGCCCTGTTCCGCCAAACGCTATGTTGCCTCCAAGGCGCGTTTGCCAGATGTCCGATCACTAAATGACCTTCAGGACATGCTCAGCGCCCATGATGATGACGGCACAGGCATTTGCAACCATAGCGTGCCATTAACAACGGTTTATTCCTATATTCTGATATGGCGTGAGGGTAAATTGACCCTCCATATTGCCAATGGCTTGCCCTGTGAAGCCCCTTGGGTTGTCTTATCACCGCCCTTCGGTGCAGATTATTCAGAACAAAATTGCGCGCAGTTTTTAGACGCCTATCCCGGGCTTGCGGCATCACCCCATTAAGGAGACATATCAATGATTATTCGTGACTTAAAAGACGTGATCGGGTCCTGGCGCCATGCCAAAGGGGAAGGCTGGGAAAGCCGACGCATTGTTCTGGCTGATGATAAAATGGGGTGTTCACTGCACGACACGCTGGTCAAAGAAGGGGCTGAACTGCATCTTGAATATAAAAACCACCTTGAATCAAATTACTGCATTGAAGGTGAAGGTGAAGTGGTCAATGTCGCAACAGGTGAAGTCTGGCCGATCCGCCCTGGGGTGATGTATGCCCTCGATAAGAATGATCGCCATATCCTGCGTGCGCTTAAAGGTGATTTGCGTTTGATTTGCACCTTTTTCCCTGCGCTTTCGGGACAAGAGACCCATGACGCCGATGGCGGGTATTAACCCCGTCCGAGAGGTTCCGATCAAAACTGCGTTTCAGCAACCCCAATCCATCCCGGTCTTGGGTGCAGAATTTTGTCATTTTCGGTTTCGAGGGCTTGGGTCAGATCAATCGAACCAATAATCTGATGTTTGGGCACAGCAATGGCCAATGCAAGCGCGGCACAGGCAGCAATTTGCCCCGACCATGGGCCATCAATTCTCAGCCTGAGACCCGCTGAAACACAAAGATCACGCGCGGTTCTTGCGACCCCCAACCCGCCCATTAATGCAGGCCTAATGACAACGGCTTCAACGCCTGCATCAATCGCTTTTTCAAAGGCATGAAGATCCGTCAAACACGTATCCAGCATCATATGCCCCTTCAGGGCTCGCGCGATGGTGATGTTTTCATCCAATGTTTGGCAAGGTTCTTCCCAGAACAATTTTGGGTCAGTCATGCGCGGTAGAATTTCAAGCGCGATATCTTTGGAAAGAGATCCGTTGAAATCAGCCAAAAGCAATTGATCATCTCTCATCATTGGCAAGAGGCGTTCAACCGTTTCAATCTCATCCGCCAGATCACTCACCCCAAGTTTAATTTGAATCACCTGCCTTGATCGTCCTTCGGTGCTGATTTGTTCGATCAGGTCTTCTTGTGATGCGGCTGAAAGTGACAGGACTTCTGGGACGTCACCATATCTAGGCCCACCTAATAACACAGAGACGGGAAGCCCTTGATGCTGGGCGTTAAATTGATGCCACGCGCAATCCAAAGCAAAAGCCATCCCCCGCAATGCTGGCGACCGATGACGCCAATCGTCAACGATTTCTGGTATACGGTCAAAAGACGCCGATCTTAATTCGAGCAGCACAGCATCTTCTAGTTCTTCGGTCTCAGTCGTATTGTATAAGGGATATCGGGCAACCTCCCCAATCGCCGTGAAGCCGTTGTCGAGAACAAGATAGAGCAAACGGTGTTCAACAGATGTCATCACCGTCACCGCTGACTGATAGGTCTTTCCATGTTTGAACTTGAGCGAATAAGGCACAAGATCAGCCTTGAGCCGTTTTGACTCTATATCCATAGTCACAGCAAAACCCCCACCGTTGGTTCACACCATCTTACTATGCAATAATCTGGGCAACAACTTGGGCAAAAATCTGGGCGATAACCTGACGGGGTAAATAAAATAATTTAAGCGTTTTGTTTATCGCGATCTAAGGATTATTATTTTCATTAAAAGTAGATCTGACGGGATCAGGGCAACGGAATGAACAACATAATAACAATTGAAAATATTATTGAGGCTATTCCATTTGCTATTATCGTTATTAATCGCGATGAAGAATTGGTTGCCATCAACAACAGCGCTTCAAAAATTTTGGAGGCGCCTAAACTGAAAAGTAATATTGTAAATTCTATCCGCCATCCTGATCTTGTTGAAGCGATAGAACAAGTCTTTGAAACAGGGCAAGCACAAGTAATTTCATGGCGCACATCACGCAACAGGTTGGACCTGTATTATGATGTTTCCGTCAAATTAATGGATGAAGACCATGCTTTGATTGCTTTCGAAGATCGAACAACCGTTGAACAGGGTCTTCAATTGCGCCGTGATTTTATCAGCAATGTCAGCCATGAATTGAAAACGCCACTAACCTCTATCATGGGATTTCTTGAAACCCTAGAGGGGGTTGCAAAAGACGACAAAGCCGCGCAAGCACGATTTTTAGGAATCATGAAAGAAGAAGCGCAGCGAATGACACGATTGGTGGACGAATTATTATCGCTTAACCACATCGAAAATAACAGCCATTTGCGTCCTACTGAAACCGTCAATCTTGACCAAATCCTAGACCAAACAATCTCAAACCTTGAACCTGAGATTGCTCGAAACGGCAATACTGTTGATTTTCAAAAACCATCGCATGCCGTTACAATTTTAGGCGACCATGATCAATTAAGACAGGTTTTTACAAACTTACTTGAGAACGCTGCAAAATATGGCGGCCCCGATAAACCTATTTCCATTGTGCTTGGTGATATTGACCATCAACCGCTTTTGCGGACACAAGGGGTCAGGATTGATATATCGGACCAAGGGCCAGGAATTGCACATGCGCATCTGGCGCGTTTGACTGAACGCTTTTATCGCGTCGATGACCACCGATCACGTCAGGTTGGGGGCACTGGTTTGGGGCTTTCTATTGTCAAGCATATCGTCACACGCCATCGCGGTCGTTTTAAAATCACAAGCGACCTTGGCAAGGGAAGTACATTTTCCGTGATTCTGCCGCAATAAATCGCGTTCAAATTCAATTTGTCATTAAACTGTTACAAAACCTTCATATATTTGTTTCATATGATGTTCAAAGTGATGCGCATCGAAAATGTCATCATTGTAACAAGGAGAAAGAAGTGTCTTTCGTAAAATATTCTACATTGGCAATCGCTGCCGTGGCGGTATCTGCAACAACGGCTACCGCCCGTGATCAAGTCCAAGTTGCAGGGTCATCTACCGTATTGCCCTATGCCTCAATTGTTGCTGAAGCCTTTGGTGAAAATTTTGATTTTCCAACACCTGTTGTTGAATCGGGTGGATCTTCTGGTGGTTTAAAACGCTTTTGCGAAGGTGTTGGCGCAAATACAATCGATATTGCAAACGCATCCCGCAAAATCAAAGACAAAGAAGTCAAAGCTTGCGCTGAAGCCGGCGTTAAAGAGATCATCGAAGTCCGCATCGGTTACGATGGCATTGTCTTCGCATCAGACATTAGCGGCCAGAACTTTGCATT
>WTHX01000121.1 GCA_011522975.1 Alphaproteobacteria bacterium
CTTCAGCCCTTGGGCATTCAGCCAATCGCCAAGGAAGGTTTTAAAATCTTCCGGTGTCATATCATCATCAGGCAAATCAGCTGCAAATTGGGTCAAACGGGCACAAGCCGCTTCATCCAAAAGACCTTGAGCAGCGTCTTCCACGGCGGGGATATCATCATGGGTGGCAAAACCAGCCATGGCAGGAAGATCACCCAAATGTTGCGCCCGTTCCGCAAATGCAGGGGCTAAGATATGAAGGCGGTCGATAATATGGGGGGCAGCATCCGCGCCATCAAGAATCAATTGGGTCAATTCTGCTGGCGATAGTGCCCTGATGTAATGGCTGTTGATGGCGGTTAATTTGTCGGTGTCAAATCGGGCAGGGGATTTGCCAATGCCGTCCAGATCAAACCAGTCAATGGCTTGGTCGCGAGTGATAATCTCATCATCCCCATGGCTCCACCCCAAGCGCAGAAGATAATTGCACATCGCTTCTGGCAAATAGCCTATTTCACGATACGCAGTGGCCGAAAGCGCGCCATGACGTTTCGACAGTTTCGCCCCATCCGCGCCATGGATAAGCGGGATATGCGCATAGACTGGCACTGGCCATCCCATGGCTTCAATAATTTTCATTTGCCTGAACGCATTATTGAGATGGTCATCACCACGGATCACATGGGTCACCCCCATATCATGGTCATCAACCACCACGGCCAGCATATAGGTTGGCGTGCCATCACCGCGCAACATCACCAAGTCATCCAGCGTGCTATGTTGGACGGTCACCGCGCCTTGGACGGCGTCATTGATGGTGGTGCTGCCATCCAGCGGCATTTTCAACCGCACTGTAAAGGGCAGATCAGGGGCATCAGCAGGGTCGGCATCACGCCATGGGCTGATGATCTTTTGCCCTGTTTGCCGGGCTTCACTGCGCATGGCGGTTAATTCTTCTGACGTTAAATAACAGCGGTAAGCATGGCCTGATTGCAACAAGTCTTCAGCCACTTCAACATGGCGGTCAGCGCGGGCAGATTGGCTGATCGCCTCACCATCACCAGCCAGCCCCAGCCATTCCAAACCTTCGTGAATCGCATCAATTGCTTCTTTGGTGGAGCGTTCATGGTCGGTGTCTTCGATCCGCAACAGGTATTTGCCGCCATGGTGGCGGGCAAATAAATAATTGAATAAAGCCGTACGAGCCCCGCCAATATGAAGGAAACCTGTTGGCGATGGGGCAAATCGAGTGATCACGCTCATAAAGTATTAACCTTTTTCAAGCATACTGTTTGTTGATGGGGCAAATGTCTTGGGGAAAGGTTTAGCATGAAGAGCCATCAAGGGACAATATCAAGAACGCATCAAAGGGCGGATAGAGAGAAATCCCAAGGCAGACGTCTGGCGGTAAAACCCTCAAGGTTCAGTATCGCCATGGCAGGGTTGATGATGCTGGGAATTGCCATGGGGCAAGGTATAGGTGTGGCCAGGTTTGAGATGCAAGCGGTGATGCTGGGTGCGCTGATGCTGGCCGGTGGGATATGGATTTGGTCTGGCTTGCGGTCTTGGCGGATGGTGACGCCTATAGCCATGGTCATGACAATGATTTTGCTGGGGTTGATCCTGCAATCCACGATCAACCCAAGGTATGATATTACGGTTGTCCCGCAAGAACGCGTGATCACCGGTCAGGTCAAAATGGCGGAAGTTATGACCAACAACCGCCAACGCATCAGGCTTCACCCAGAAGCAACTGACTTATGGACAGGCGGTGAGCAAGACGCATCCGATTTTGATTTAAGGTTGATCACGTCACGTCAATCCAATCGAGGGACTAATCAAGAGAGCATCACAAAGGTCAAACCAGGTGATGTTATTAACGGTGTTGTTCGGATAAACCCGCCACTGCCACAACTCCTGCCTAGGTCATTTGATTTCACCGCCCATGCCCATCAACAAGGCTATGCCGCCACGGGCTTTATCAAAGAGATTACGGTCATAGATCAAAAGCCGGTGTCTTGGGTTAATCGGCTCAGGTTTTATATTCAGCGTCAGTTTTCAACCCATCTTGATGCTGATCAGGCGGCGGTGGCATCTGCGGTGATCATTGGGTTGAGGGCAGGGATTAATCCTGAATTGCGGGAAGATTATCGCGCCGCTGGTCTTGCTCATTTATTGGCGATATCAGGGCTTCATATGGCTCTATTTTGGGGCAGTGTTGTGGCGTTAATACGGGCTGGTCTGGCCTTATTCCCGCATTTTTCATCGCGTTATCCCAGTTTGAAAATAGCAACTTTGGCGGCCATGCCTTTTGGCTTGTTCTATTTGGTGGTCTCAGGCCAGCCGATCAGCGCGGTCAGGGCATTTTTGATGCTGGCCTTAGTCATGTTGGCCATTTTGCTGTCAAGGCGTGGGATGACTTTGCATCATGTGGCATTGGTGGCGATGGGAATTTTGATCGTTGCGCCACAAAGCATGATGCATCCCGCGTTTCAAATGTCTTTTGCCGCTGTCTATGCCTTGGTCAGCGGATGGATGCTGATTACCCGCTATCGGTATTTGATCCAAAATATCCCATGGGTTTTGCGTTATACTGGCGGGATTATCATTGCTTCTGTGCTAGCGGCAGGGGCATCCGCCCCATTTGTCCTCCACCATTTCGGCGTGACAACAGTTTGGTCAGTTTTAGCCAATATCGCAGGCATGCCGTTAATGGGCGTGGTGGTGATTCCCTTTGGTGCTTTGTCTTTATTGCTCATGCCTTTCGGTTTAGAAGGCTTTCCGCTCACGGTCATGGGCATGGGGATTGATGGGCTCAATCGCGTGGCAAGTGCCATCAGCGGTCAGCCGTTGTCAGAAATTATACTGCCGCCGCCATCGGGGCTGGTGCTGGTTTTATTGACGGCGGCTTTGTTAATGCCCGCGTGCTTAAAAGGACGGTGGCGATTGGCGGCCATTATCCCATTGATCACGGCTATCATCGTCTGGCATGTGACGCCGGTGCCGATGATCAGTTTCACCAAACTTCATGGCCGCAGCATCGCCGCGTTTCATGCCGAAGACAGCCGTATCTATCTTTCTCACCGCAAGGTCAATGATTTTACCCAAGGGATTTTGACCAAGCCGTTTGGGCAAGCATCAGTGGGGTCAATCTCAGATTATCCTTGCCCTGATTGTGGGCGCGGGTATCACTTGATCCCTCTGGTGGATGGCCGTATTGCCGCCATGGTTTATCGCGGGGAAGGGTTAACCCGGGCTTGCCGTGAGGCCGATATTGTTTTGACAAGACAAGCCCCGAAATATCTGTGCAAAGCAGGTTTGATTGTCAGTGATGATGATTTGGACCGTCACGGCGGGGTGCTGATTTATGCGGGCAATCCGCCAATACTGGAGAGTGTTACCAATGAAACAGGACAGAAGTTTGGATTTAATATTGGCGAATAAGCCCGGCCAATCGGCCTTGGATTTGGACGCGATCAGGGCCAAAAATGCGGGTTTCATAAACAGCATTAGCCGGTTCAAGGGCAATGCTTTCCCCCTTTTTGCGTAAGCGTTTTAAAGTCGCTTCTTCATCATCAATCAAAGCCACCACAATATCCCCTGTTTGGGCGGTGTTCTGGCGGGCGATAATCACGGTATCGCCATCAAAAATGCCAGCATCGATCATGGAATCGCCTTCGATTTCAAGGGCGTAAAATTCACCAGTGCCGATCATATTTGGCGGCAGGTCGATATGGTCCGATGGGTTGGAAATTGCCGCAATCGGCGTGCCGGCGGCAATTTTACCCAGCATAGGGATGGTCACCGTATCTTGCGGCGGGGCGATATCTTGGCTGATGGGGGCAGGGGCATGGTCAAGTTTCGGGCTACCATCAGGGTATTTCAGCACTTCAATGGCACGCGCCCGATTGGGCAGGCGGCGGATATAACCTCGTTCTTCAAGCCCTGAAAGCAAACGGTGGATACCAGATTTGGATTTCAACTCCATAATCGCGCAAAGTTCTTCAAAACTTGGCGGCACATCATGATCATTAAAATGGTCAATCAATACGGTCAGCATATGTTTTTGCTGTTGTGTCAGCATGGTATCCCTCGTATCCCTCACCTCAGGCAAGACGTTGAACATCTATATTCATGGCTTGATCATGTTCTGTTCTATCTTTATTCACGGTAAAAATCAAGAGTTTTGAGGTTTCGGCCTTAATGCGGTGATTAGATCAAAGACGGGATAGGCAGGATGGTGACGATATCGCCTGATTTGGCAGGCTTTGCATGGGGCGGCCTGATGATCAGGGCATCGGCATTGGCAAAGGATTGAAACATCCCTGAATCTTGTTTGTCAAAGGCGTTGACCCACGCCTGTCCTTGGTCATCATAACTCAGGCTGGCACGAAGATAATCTTGCCGCTGATCATTTTCGGGCAAATCAGTGGCTAATTTGGCAGGGCGGGTTTGAGGGGTTGTATCTTGCCCCAGCATGGCTTTGATGGCGGCGGTCACAAAAACCAACCCGCAAACGCCTGTAGAAACAGGGTTGCCCGGCAGGCCCAAAATAGGGGTTTGTCCCAAATGCCCAAAAATAAGCGGTTTGCCCGGGCGCATGGCGATACGCCAAAACGCCAATCCATCACCTGAGGCCATATGGTGGGCAACGCCATCATGCTTGCCAACAGAAGCCCCGCCGGTGGTGATGATCATATCTGCAGTTTGAGCATGGCTGAACGCATCTTCCAAAGCCTTTTGATCATCAGGGATATGCCCATAATCCACCGCATCCGCCCCTAGAATATTCAGCAGATGACAAAGGAACATCCCATTGCTGGCAACAATCTGACCATGTTGAGGCGTGATGCCCGGGGCGACCAATTCATCGCCTGTACTGATAATAGCGATTTTGGGCTTGGCTTTGACGGTGACTGTGCCATGACCTGATGATGCGATTAGGGCAAGCCGCCTTGCATCAAGGCAAGTGCCTTTTTCGGCAATGACATCACCTTTGGCAAAATCTTGACCTTGTTTGCGGATATAACGGCGGGGTTGAGGGCGCTCCAAAATTGTGACGTGATCGCCATCAATAGAAGTGTCTTCTTGGATGACAATGGCATCGGCGCCTTGGGGCAGATAAGCCCCTGTAAAAATCCGAACCGCCGATTGCGGCTCAATCGGTGCATCATAGGGATGGCCTGCCGCGCTTTCGCCAATCACCTTTAAGGTTGTTTGGCCATCCGCCAGATCAGACAAGGCCACCGCATAGCCATCCATGGCCGAAACATCATGGGGCGGATGGCTGACCAAAGCATGGATATTTTCCGCCAAGACGCGATCGATGGCATCGGTTAAGGGCAGAGGTTCAACCCCCATTTCAGGCATGGCTTGGATAATTTGCGCCAGCGCATCGGCAACCGGCAGGAGTGGCTTACGGCTGGTCATGGCCTAATCCGCATTATAATCGCCTGATTTACCGCCTGATTTATGGACCAATTTAATCGGGCCAATCACCATGGCTTTATCAACAGCCTTGCACATATCATAAACCGTCAGCGCGGCGACAGAAACAGCGGTCAAGGCTTCCATTTCCACCCCAGTCTTGCCATCAAGGCGGCATTCGGCGGTAATCTCAAGGCCGTTTTCAATCAAACTGATATCAACGCTGACATGGCTTAGGCTCAACGGGTGGCAAAGCGGGATTAGATCAGGCGTCTTTTTCGCCGCCATAATCCCCGCCAATTGCGCGACCTGAATGACATCACCTTTTTTATGCCCACCATCACGAATCATCGCCAAGGTTTGATCGGTCATGCTGATTTGCCCAGACGCGATAGCCCGGCGGGTGGTCACCGATTTATCCCCCACATCAACCATATGGGGGTCGCCCGCATCATTGAAATGGGTGAAATCTGACATTACGCCACCTTCGGCAAAGGGTTGGATAAGATGGCTTTGGTGGCGGCTTCAACATCATCCTGCCGCATCAGGGATTCCCCAATCAGGAAACAGCGGGCATGGTGTTTCGCCATCCGTGCCAGATCATCAGGAGTGAACAAGCCGCTTTCAGCCACCGCGATGCGGTTTTCGGGAAAGTTTTGCAATAATGTTTCGGCTGTATTCAGGCTTGTTTCCATGGTTTTCAGATTGCGGTTATTAATCCCCAACAATGGTGATTTAAGTCCTCGCGCGCGATCCAATTCTTCCGCGTCATGAATCTCAACCAAAACATCCATATTAAGCGCCATGGCGGCATCTTCTAATTCTGCGGCCAGCGCATCATCCACCGCCGCCATGATAATCAGAATAGCATCAGCGCCATAAGCCCGGGCTTCGGTGACTTGCAGGGGATCGATCATAAAATCTTTACGCAACACAGGCAGATCAACCGCCCCACGTGCCGCCACCATATAATCCATATGACCTTTGAAATAGTCTTGGTCGGTCAAAACAGAAAGGCAGGTCGCCCCGCCGCTTTGATAGGCTTTGGCAATCGCTTCCGGGTCAAAATCAGCACGGATGAGGCCTTTCGATGGTGAGGCTTTTTTGACCTCAGCAATCAATCCATACCCCTGATCAGATGCTGAACGAAGCGCATCCGCAAAACCCCGAGTGGCATCTTGATCCGCCGCCATTGACGCCAGATCACCTGCAATAGGGGAGGCTTTCAGGGCGGCGACCTCATCGCGTTTCGTGTCGATAATTTTTGCCAGAACATCGGCCATATTGATGGTCTTTCTTTTTATCTAGCCATTTGTAATGGCTTTACGTTAGCCATTTGTAATGGCAATAAGTTGATCCAATTTCGCGCGCGCCGCGCCTGTATCGATAGATGAAATGGCTTTTTCCGCCCCTTCAGCAAGAGTTTCGGCATGACCACCGCCCATCAAGGCTGCGGCTGTGTTCAAAATCACAATATCACGGTAAGCGGATTTCTCGCCATCCAGCAAGGCTTTTAACGCGACTGCATTTTCATCAGGCGTACCGCCGATTAAATCGTCGGTTTTGGCCATGGGCAAGCCAATATCAAGAGGCGAGATGACCATTTCGGTGATCTTGCCATCGCGCAAAAGCACCGCATCGGTTTCGGTGGTGGTGGTGACTTCATCCAGCCCATCACGGCCATGAACAACCAAAGCATGGCTGGTGCCCAAATCATAGAGGGCTTCAGCAAATGGGTTCAACCATTGGCGGTCAAACACCCCAACCATAATCCTTTTCACCATCGCGGGGTTTGACAAAGGCCCCAACATATTAAAGATGGTGCGATAGCCCAATTCAGCCCGGATCGGCCCGACATGGCGCATTGCCGCGTGGTGGCGCGGGGCCATCAGAAAACAGATGCCCGCATCAAGGGCTTTTTGCACTTGATCCATATCCGCATCAAGATTGATCCCCAGTGAGGATAAAACATCAGCCGCGCCGCTTTTGGATGAAATCGCGCGGTTGCCATGTTTGGCGACTTGAACACCAGCCCCCGCCATGACAAAGGCTGTTGCGCTGGAAATATTCCATGTGCCAATGCCATCCCCGCCGGTGCCGACCACATCCATGGCCATATCATCGGCGGAAACTGTCACTGCGCGGCGGCGCAAAACGCTGGCGCCAGCGGCGATATCTTGCGGGGTTTCGCCTTTCATTTTCAACGCGGTGATAAATGCCGCCATCTGAACAGGTGTGGCGTCGCCTTCAAGAATGGTATCAAAACAGGTTTCCATCTCTTGGCGGGTTAAGGCCCCGCCGTCAGCGATGGTTTTGATTAAGGGTTTTAAATCTTCAGACATCTTAAACTCTTTGGCGTGTGATATTCTTGGTGAAATTCTCTAAAAATCTTTAGGCGTGGATATGGTCAGGATAACGTTCAGCCAAATTCAGCGTATGTTGTTCCAGTTCATCCAATTTGCTGTTTGATAAAGGCACAATCCCCGCGATATTGAGGAAATTTGCCAGCATCCGATAGCCATTAACCGAAGCAATGCTTTCAGGGTGGAACAAAACTCCATGGATCGGCAGGTCTTTATGCTGTATCCCCATGACAATGCCGCTTTCGGTTTCGGCGGTAATCTCTAGCGTGTCCGGCAGGCTATCACGATCAAGGATCAAGGAATGATAACGCGTCACCGCCACAGGATTGGCGCAACCCGCCATCATGCCTTTGTCATGGTGCTTGATCATGGATAATTTGCCATGGACAGGCGGGTCAACGCGCCTGAGCCCAGCGCCAAAAGCCATGCCGATCGATTGAAACCCAAGGCAAACCCCCATAATAGGGACTGTCCCCGCCGCCAGTTTGATCAGGTCAATGCAAATCCCTGCTTCTTCGGGTGTGCAAGGCCCAGGCGAAATGACCAAGGCTTCAGGGTTCATGGCCATAATTTCTTCAGGCGTTTTGGCATCATTACGGATGGTCACCACTTCAGCACCCAAATCCGACAGGAAATGCCAAAGGTTCCATGTAAAACTGTCATAATTGTCGATCAAAATGATCATCTTGAGCCTCCCAGCCCTTAAGTCTTAGGCTTTTAAACCTTAAGCCTTCCATTTACTTGTAAACAAATGCGCCGATATGTGCAATAAGGCTGAAACGGCTGAGTTTTGGCAGAAAAATAATGTGGTAAAATAATACCGCATTTTTAAACAATTGAAAAACAACAATTTTTCATAAATTCACTTCAA
>WTHX01000004.1:0-5373 GCA_011522975.1 Alphaproteobacteria bacterium
GACCATGACCACGACCACGATGATGACCATGATCATCACCATCATGATCACGACCATGGCCATGATGATTTCATCTCACGGGTGATTTCGATTCCTGAAATTGATGACCAAGATGCTTTTATCAACCGCTTGAAAGATCAGGCGAAAGCCCATGGTCTGTTGCGGGCTAAAGGATTTTTGAAAGTCAAAGGCAAGGCATTGCCCTTGGTGGTGCAAGCCGTTGGCGCAAGGGTTGACCATTATTATGGCGGCAGTCTTGATGGTGATGATGGTCAACTGGTTTTGATTGGCCTTAAAACCATTGACCTTGATCAACTGACCGATGCGCTTCAAGGGTAGCCCCAAGACGCCGTTCATGGGAGAGGTCGATGCATCTTCTTAGAATCGAACAATCCGGTGAACTCTATGCCGATGGGGAAGCGATTGATTTAGGCCAAACGCCGGCACCGATTGTTATTTTAACCGCCGCCGATAGTGAGATTAGCCTGTTAAGCGCGGCGGTACGCCAATCAGATCGAGGCAGTGATGCCGTACGGATCGCCAATCTGTTGAGCTTAAGCCACCCTTATTCGGTTGATCTTTATGGCCAAGATGTTCTGGCCCATGCCGAGATGATCGTCATCAGGTTGCTGGGCGGGGTGTCCTATTGGTCCTATGGGGTGGAACAGGTTTCTGCCTTGGCGAAAGAAAAAGGCATTCCACTGGCTTTGCTTTCAGGTGATGGCAAGCCTGACCCTGATCTTGACGCGTGGTCGACCTTACCTGCGACTGACTTGGCGCGGCTTAATGCCTATCTCACTGAGGGCGGCATGGGCAATGCTAGTGCGTTTTTGGATGCGCTGGATGACCATATCAATGGCACGGATCAAACCCAGTCTAAAACCTTGCCGCCGCAACCTTTTCTGCCTGCTGGTCTCTATTGGCCTGATCACGCCAATTGTGATATCCGCCAAATGCCTTTGATCTGGCAACAGGCTGGTCTTAATGATGCGCCGGTTGTTGCCATTGTGTTTTACCGCGCCTTGATGCAAGCGGGGGATACCGCCCCTGTTGATGCGATGATCGCCGCTTTGATCAAGCAAGGTTTGGCGCCATTGCCTGTGTTTGTTGCCAGTTTAAAAGATGGGTTTTCGGCTGAACTTTTGGCAGGTCTCTTGCCGCAACAAGATGTTCAGGTGATTTTGAACATGACCAGTTTTGCCGTCTCTGACCCCCATCGAGATGCGGCAGATGACGGCATCAGCCCCGGGCCATTTGGCGCGGTTGATGCGCCAGTGTTGCAGGTTATGCTGGCCTCCAACACGATCGAAAATTGGCAGGATGGCACAGCAGGGCTAAACCCGCGTGATCTTGCTATGCATGTTGTCTTGCCTGAATTGGATGGCCGCATCACCAGTCGCGCGGTTGGCTTTAAAGCCCCACCTGTTCGTGATGACCTGACCCAAGCCATGGTGACAGGATACCAAGCCCATCATGGCCGGGCGGCATATGTCGCGCAATTAACAGCGGCTTGGCAACGGCTTAAATCCACCCCAAGGGAGCAAAAACGGCTGGGGCTGGTGATGGCCAATTACCCCAATAAAGACAGCCGCCTTGCCAATGGTGTTGGGCTGGATACGCCTGAAAGCACCGCCCATGTTTTGTCCGCGCTGGGCAAGGCTGGGTATGAAATTGGCAACGCCCCCAAAACAGGGCGGGGCGTCATCGATAACATGCTGACCGCACCATCCAACACAGGGTTTAAAGACCGAGAGGTTGAGGTCTGGTATGATCTTGCCGCCTATCAAAGTCATTATAAAGACCTGCCCCCATCCTTGCGGCAATTGATCGAAGACCGCTGGGGCGCGCCTGAAAATGACCCGATGGTGGGTGATGCTGGCGAAGGCGGCAAAGGTGAGAAGGGTTTTGCCCTGCCGGTTCGCATTTATGGTCACATCGCTGTCGCGGTTCAGCCGGCGCGCGGCTATAACATCGACCCGAAAACATCTTATCATTCGCCTGACCTGCCGCCGCCGCATCATTATTTGGCGTTTTATTTTTGGTTGCGGCATCAATTTAACGCTGATGCGGTGATGCATATGGGCAAACATGGCAATCTGGAATGGTTGCCCGGCAAGGCTTTGGCGTTGGATGATACGTGTTTCCCTGATGCGATCTTGGGGCCGATGCCGCATTTTTATCCGTTCATTGTCAATGACCCCGGCGAAGGCGCGCAAGCCAAACGCCGCACCGCAGGGGTGATTTTGGACCACTTGACCCCGCCGATGACACTGGCGGATAGCCATGGGGTGATGGCCGAACTTGAAACCCAGATGGATGAATATTACGAGGCCGCTGGCCTTGATGCCCGCCGCAGTGATGCTTTGATGCAAGCCATTTTAATGACGGCTGATCGTGCTGGCATTGCTGATGATTGCGGCATCACCGCCGAAGATGGCGATGATGAAAAACTTCTGAAACTGGATAATTTCCTTTGTGATCTTAAGGAAATGCAAATTCGTGATGGGCTGCATATTTATGGCCACTCCCCGCAAGATCGCCTGCGGGGGGATTTGCTGACCGCGATTTTGCGCATCCCCCGCGGTGATGGCGCGGCGTCTAAAGCCTCCATCTTGCGGGCATTGGCCAAAGATTTCGGCATGACAGGGTTTGACCCTTTAACCGCTGAACGTGCCCTGCCTTGGCAAGGGGTTCGGCCGGATGTGTTGACGGCATTGGATGCTGAATTGGGCCTCTGGCGGCATACAGGCGATACGGTTGACCGGCTCAACCATCTGGCGGGTCAATTGGTGGCAGGGGTGTATGACTGTGACGCCAATTGGGCGCAAACCAAAGCGATCTTGGAAGACGACTTACCAGCCCTTGCTCAAGCGGTGGATCAATGCGGCGATGATGAGATTAAATATTTGCTGAAAGGGCTCGATGGCGGTTATGTCCCCGCTGCCCCATCAGGCGCGCCAACCCGTGGCCGACCTGAAGTTTTGCCAACAGGCCGCAATTTCTTTTCTGTCGATAGCCGTGCTGTGCCCACCGAAGCCGCGTGGCGGATTGGTTGGGCTTCGGCTTGCGCTCTGATTGATCGGTATGTGCAAGACCATGGCAATTACCCCGAAGCCTTGGTTTTGTCGGCATGGGGGACGGCGAATATGCGGACAGGTGGTGATGATATTGCCCAAGCCCTCGCCTTGATGGGGGTGCAGCCGAAATGGGATGGCGCATCACGGCGCGTCACAGGGTTTGATATTCTGCCGCTTTCGGTGTTGGGGCGTCCCCGCATTGATGTGACCATCAGGGCATCAGGTTTTTTTCGCGATGCTTTCCCCAGCCAAATCACCTTGGTGGATAAAGTGGCGCGGGCTGTTGGGGCGTTGGATGAACCCCATGACCAGAACCCAATTGCAGGACGCATGGCGGCAGATCGTGCCGATTTAATGGCAAATGGCGTCGATGAAGCCACCGCTAATCTGCACGCAGGCTTCCGCGTTTTTAGCGCTAAACCAGGGGCGTATGGCGCAGGTCTGCAGGCGCTGATCGATGAAGGCATATGGGATAAACGCGAAGATTTCGCCGAGGCTTTCATGACATGGTCAAGTTACGCCTATGGTGAAAATACCCATGGCACAGAAGCTAAAACAGGGTTTCAACAACGCCTGAAATCAGTCGATGCGATTATCCATAACCAAGATAACCGCGAACATGATGTGCTGGATAGCGACGATTATTATCAGTTTATGGGCGGGTTATCAGCCGCGGTGGCGAAAGAAAAAAATCAGGATGCGCCAATCTATATGGGGGACCATAGTTTGGCGGAACGCCCTGTGATCAGAAGCCTGAACGAAGAGATCACCCGCGTGGTGCGTGGCCGCGCCAGCAACCCGAAATGGATCAATGGCGTTATGCGGCATGGCTATAAAGGTGCGTTTGAAATGGCGGCAACTTTGGATTATCTCTTTGCCTTTGCCGCCACCACCAGACAAGTGCCGAGCCATTTGTTTGATCAGGTCTTTGAGGCGTGGATTGATGATGACGAGGTGCGGGATTTCCTTGAAGATGCCAACCCCCATGCTTTGGACGATATGTTGGCGCGGTTTGGTGAGGCGCTTGACCGTGATTTATGGTCGCCACGTCGCAACAGCACCATCGAAAGACTGGCGGAATTGTCAAAAACCGTTCAAAATAAAACCAGCAATTAAAAACACGAGGATATGGCCATGACGGATGCCAAAGAAACCCCTGAAGATATCGCCCGCCATAATGAAAAAATGGCCAAGAAAAAACAGGCGCGTGACAAAATCATGGCGACAAAGACCGAACAAAAAGGCTTGGTCATTGTTCATACGGGTAAAGGCAAAGGCAAATCCAGCGCTGCTTTTGGGATGATCTTTCGCAATATCGCCCATGGCTTGCCATCGGCGGTGGTGCAGTTCATCAAAGGTGGGCTTAGCACAGGTGAACGCGATTTGATCACCAGCCATTTCAGCGATATCTGCCAGTTTCACACCATGGGTGAGGGCTTTACATGGGAGACCCAAGACAAAGAACGTGATATTGCCGCCGCCCAAGCCGCTTGGGCGAAAGCCAAAGAATTGATCCGTGATGACCGTCACAACATGGTGCTTTTGGATGAGATTAATATCGCCATGCGCTATGGCTTTATCGATGAAGCCGAAGTGATTGATTTCCTCAAGACTGAAAAACCGGCCATGACTCATGTTGTTTTGACCGGGCGTAATGCCAGTGATGCCCTAATCGAGGCGGCGGATCTGGCCACCGAAATGACTTTGGTCAAACACCCGTTCCGGTCAGGCATCAAAGCCCAGATTGGGGTCGAATATTAATGAGCCTTCCTCCCGTGAAGCAAAAAGCGGTGATGGTGCAGGGCGCGGGATCGAATGTCGGCAAATCCGTGCTGGTGGCAGGGCTGTGCCGTGCCTTTACCAAACGTGGGCTGACCATCCGTCCGTTTAAGCCTCAGAATATGTCCAATAACGCCGCCGTCACCATCGAAGGCGGGGAAATTGGCCGCGCCCAAGCCCTGCAAGCCCGGGCATGTTATGCTGACCCTAGCGTTCATATGAACCCTGTTTTGCTGAAACCTGAAACCGATACAGGCGCCCAGATCATCGTTCAAGGTGAGCGGTTCGGCAGTATGAAAGCCCGCGAATATGGCCGCCATAAAGCGCAGCTAATGCCGAAAGTGCTGGATAGTTTTAACCGTCTTTCAGGTGCTGCTGATCTGGTGATTATCGAAGGCGCGGGCAGCCCTGCTGAGGTGAATTTACGCACGGGGGATATCGCCAATATGGGCTTTGCCGAAGCCGCCGACGTGCCGGTGATCTTGGTGGGGGATATTGATCGCGGCGGCGTCATCGC
>WTHX01000004.1:5473-26452 GCA_011522975.1 Alphaproteobacteria bacterium
AAACCCGCTATCATGTCGCTGTGCCTGTGTTGCGGCGGATTGCCAATTTTGATGACCTTGACCCATTGGTGGCTGACCCCGATATCCAAGTCACTTTGGTTGAGGCGGGAACACCCCTGCCAATGGATGCTGATTTGGTGTTGTTGCCAGGGTCGAAATCCACCATTGCTGACCTTGAATTTTTACGCCAGCAAGGCTGGGATATTGATATCAAGGCCCTGATGCGGCAAGGCGCAAAAATTATGGGGCTTTGCGGCGGCTATCAGATGATGGGCCAAAAAATACATGACCCTGACGGTTTGGAAGGCCCCAATCAAAGCATTGATGGCTTGGGGCTTTTGGATATTGAAACCGTGCTTGAGCCCAAGAAAACTGTGAAATTCTCTGATGGGGTTGAAACCACCACCCAAGAAGAAGTCAGCGGTTATGAAATTCATTTGGGGCAATCGAATGGCGCAGACTGCACCCGCCCTATGGTGGCATTTGCTGATGGCCGCCGTGATGGCGCGATCAGCCCAACAGGTCAAGCCATGGGGTGCTATATGCACGGTCTATTTGCCCGTGATGGGTTTCGGTCGGCATGGCTTGAGGTTGCGACTGGGCAAGGATCAGAATTGGCTTTTGATCAGGTGGTTGAACAGGCGTTGGATCAACTGGCAGATCACTTGGAACAGCATCTTGATTTGGATGCCATTGGCCGTATCGCAGGGCTTGATTAAAGCAAGAATTATTTAAGTGAAGGCCAGCACAAGCAAGCCAATCCCCGCAATCGCGATGGCTCGCCACATTACCAGCAAGCCTGCCAGAATATCATCGGCAGTGGCATCACGGCGGCCTTGGGGGTTCATCTCGGGGTCTCTGCTCATGCGTTGGCCATAAAGCCTTGGGCCGGCCAATGACAAATCCAACACTGCCGCCATCGCGGCTTCGGGCCATCCTGCGTTAGGGGAACGGTGCTTGGGTGCATCGCTGATCATGGCGATCAAGGCTGGCATAAAACGGCGGGGGCTGGCCATGGCAATCAAAATCCCTGTGATCCGTGCTGGGATAATATTGGCCAGATCATCAATTCGTGCCGCGCCCGTACCAAAGGCATAATAGTGCTTGGACTTATACCCGATCATGCTGTCGGCAGTGTTGATCATTTTATACGCCAATATCCCGGGCAGGCCAAAAACCAGATAGAAAAACGCAGGGGCAATAACGCCATCCGACAGATTCTCAGCCGTGGTTTCAATCGCCGCCCGTGCCATGGCAGGCTCATCCAACGTTTCCGGATTACGCCCGACGATCATCGAGACGTGAAAGCGGGCTTGGTCACGGTCAGATGCGGCCAAAGCCTTGGCGACACGGCGGACATGGTCATCAAGGCTGCGGCCAGCCAAAAGGATGGCGACCAAGACTGTCTCAACCACAAGGCTGGCCATGCCGTTTGTCATTGGGTTGAGCGCGCCTGTGCCGATCAGGATGGCATGCCCAACCATAGCGGCAAAAACAATCAAAAACACCATGCCAATGATGCCGCGATATCGCCGCCATTGGCCCTTTACACCGCGCCTATTCCCCCATGATGTCATGGCTGAAATCGCTTTGCCAAAAAGCACCACAGGATGCGGCAGATATCGCCATAGCCATGGCGGCTCTCCAAGAACAGCATCAATCCCCAAGGCCAAGGCCAGCACCAAAAACCGCCATGATGGGTCATGCGGGGAAAACAGCAGAGTTAAATCAGCCATGACAAGCCTCGTCCGGTGCAGGTTTCATTTGTTTCATCACTCGAATCATATTATACCCATATCCATTGGGTTCCTTGTTCACAAGGTGGAAGTGATCCTGGTGCAGCAGACCTGAAGTCGCAGGGGCTAATCCCAGGGGCCTTAAAGCAACAGAGACGATTGTTTTATTATAGAACAAGATCAATAAACGTCATCTGTCCTTTTCTTCCATCTTCAAAGCATCGCCCTAAATAGATTTGGGTCTTGATTGGTTTTGATACCCCGTTTTTGGAAAAGGATATGATATGCCCCATGATAGTGTAGAGCCTAAATATGGTGTGATGATTTGCGGCCATGGCAGCCGATCAAAATCAGCGGTTGCTGAATTTGCTGTTTTGGCTGAAAAACTTGACCCGCTTTTCCCCGATTGGCCGGTTGAATATGGCTATCTTGAATTTGCCACGCCTGTGATCAAAACAGGGTTGGATAAATTGCGCGACCAAGGCGTTAATCATGTGCTGGCTGTCCCGGGGATGCTATTTGCCGCGGGCCATGCGAAAAATGATATTCCATCGGTGCTGAACACTTATGCGGCTGAAAACAACATCACCATCCAATATGGTCGTGAATTGGCGGTTGATCTCAAGATGCTTGATGCCGCGGGCCAGCGCGTTACCGAAGCCTTGGATGCAGCCGATGCTGAACACGGCAAAGTTGAACGCCATGATACCTGTCTGGTGGTGATTGGCCGCGGGTCATCTGATCCTGATGCCAATTCCAATGTCTCTAAGATCGCGCGGATGCTGGTTGAATCCCTTGGGCTGGGCTGGTGTGAAACTGGATTTTCAGGCGTCACCTTCCCGTTGGTTGAGCCGTGTTTGGAAAATGTCACCAAACTTGGGTTTAAGCGGATTGTTGTTTTCCCTTATTTCCTCTTTTCAGGAATTCTGATTGATCGGATTTATGGTTTCACCGATGAAGTCGCCGCCCGCCATCCGGATGTTGAATTTGTCAAAGCAGGTTATCTCAATGACCATGATCAAGTGATCGCAACTTTTGCTGATCGGGTGCGCGAAATCTTGACCGGCAATAACAATATGAATTGTTCAATGTGTAAATATCGGGCGCAGGTGCTGGGCTTTGAAGATGAAGTCGGCTTGCCGCAGGAAAGCCACCACCACCATGTTGAAGGCAAAGGTGTTTCCGCCCCCGGCAGTAATGTCGAAGATTGCGACCTATGCACGACATTTTGCACAGGCGAATGCCGGTTGAACATGACCCATGACCATCATCACCACGGGCATCACCATGGGCATGATCACGGGCATCATCATCACCATGATCACGGGCATAGCCACGGGCATGATCACGGGCATGACCATCATCATCACCCATATCCGCAGGCTGATCATCCATTGGGGCCAAAATCCGTCCTCAATCGTAAAAAGTCAGCAGAATAATTAAGGGTAGGGGGGCAGCCATGGTAGCGTCTTATATCAAAGACCCCGCGGCGATTTATGCCCAGTCGTTTGAGCGGGTGCGTGCCGCGACTGACCTCAGCCGCTTTCCCGATGATGTCGCTGAAATGGTCATCAGGGTGGTGCATGCTTGCGGGATGCCAGACCTCGCCCCTGATCTGGCCTTCACCCCTGATGTGGCGGCGAAAGCCCAATCGGCTTTGGCGGCGGGCAAGCCTATTTTGGCGGATTGTGCCATGGTGGCGTCGGGCATCACCTCGCGGTTTCTGCCCAAGGATAACCGCATCATTATGACGCTTTATGATGATGCTGTGCCAGCCCGCGCCGAAGACTTAGGCACAACACGGTCAGCCGCCGCCGTTGAAGACTGGCACGATCATATTGATGGCGCGGTGGTGGTCATTGGCAATGCTCCAACAGCGTTATTTCACCTGATGGAAAAGATTGACCAAGGCTGGCCAAAGCCAGCGGCAGTTCTGGGCTTCCCTGTCGGGTTCGTTGGGGCGGCTGAATCAAAAGCAGAATTAGCGGCAAGGCCTGATCTTGATTTTCTGACTGTTCATGGCACCAGAGGCGGTTCCGCCATGGCATCAGCGGCGGTTAATGCGGCGGCGCTTTTGGCCGGGAGGGCGGCATGACAAGACCATGGCTTCAAGTTATCGGGCTTACCGAAAAAGGGGTGATGGCCTTGCCGGCGGGTGATTTATCTAAAATCGCTGGTGCTGATCTGGTTATCAGCCCTGATCGGTTTTTAGACGATATCCGACATCTTAATGGGTTTTCGGGCGATGCTATGACATGGCCGCAACCGTTTCTGGATATCATCCCACTGCTGCAAGAACAGCGTGGTCAAAAAGTGGTGGTTTGCGCCACAGGGGATCCACTTTGGTATGGCGCGGCGTCCACATTGGCGCGGTATTTCAGCGCTGATGACATGGAGATTACCCCTGCCGCCTCTGGCTTTCAATGGGCGGCGGCGCGGATGGGCTGGCCGCAACACAGCATCAGATGCCTGACGGTTCATGGCCGCCCTCACGAAACCGTGCTGAAATATTTGGCGCCATCAGCACGGCTTTTGGTCATCGCCCATGACCATCAAACCCCGGATCAGATTGCGAGTCTGTTGACCATGGCTGGCTATGGTGAGGCGCATTTAACCGTCATGGGGCATATCGGTGGCGACAATGAAACCTGCCATCAAGCATCGGCAAAAGACTGGCAGGATCAAGCCCATGACGTGCCAGGTTTTCATATTCTGGCCATTGCTTGCCCAGATGTTGCCACTGGTTTTCTCCCATTAACCCCTGGCCTGCCCGATGATGCGTTTCAATCCGATGGCAAATTGACCAAGGCTGAAACCCGTGCGGCAACGCTGGCCGCGCTGAAGCCATGTGATGGCGGTGTTCTTTGGGATTTGGGTTGCGGTTCTGGAGCGGTGGGAATCGAATGGATGCGGGCGGCGAATAACGCTCGGGCATTTGGTCTTGATAACCGTCAGGATCGTCTTGATGTTGCGGCGGGTAATGCCGCCCGCCTTGGTGTGCCGGAATGGCAAGGCATATGTGCGGACTTGCCCCATGGTCTAGATGATCTGCCCCCACCTGATGCGGTGTTTATCGGCGGCGGCTTAACAGCAGAATTGGTCGGCCATGTGCGGACAAGGCTTAAACCCGGTGGCAGGTTGGTGGTCAATACCGTCACCTTGGAAAGTGAAGCGGTGTTGTTATCGCTCTGGCAGCGCTGGGGCGGGGAGTTGAAACGTATTGCGGTTAGCCGTGCTGAACCTGTTGGCCCTTTTCATGGCTGGCGGCCTTTGATGCCTGTAACGCAATGGAGTCTTGAAAGCGAAACATGGTCATGACAGGCACATTATATGGCATTGGGACAGGCCCGGGTGATCCTGAATTGGTCACAAGAAAAGCATGGCGGCTGGTCCAAGAGGCTGACGTGATCGCCTATCCATCTGCCGAAGGCGGCGACAGTTTCGCCCGCAGTATTATGGCCGATGCTATTAAACCTGACGCGATAGAAATTGAAATGCCCGTGCCGATGGTTTCCGGCCGTGCCCCTGCCCAAGCGATTTATGATGATGGCGCGGCGGCTATTCGCGACCATCTTTCAGCGGGCCGAGATGTTGTGGTCTTGTGTGAAGGTGACCCGCTTTTTTATGGGTCATTCATGTATATTCTGGCGCGTCTGCGCGATGACTTTCCCACCCAGATTATCCCCGGCGTGACGTCAATGACGGCTTGCGCGGCGGCGCATAACCACGCGCTGGTGGCGCGTAATGATGTGCTGACGGTTCTGCCGGGGACGCTTGATAATGATGTTATGCTGGACCGAATCAAAGCATCCGAAGCGGTTGTGATCATGAAGATTGGTCGGCATTTGGGGCGTATCCGTGATCTGTTATCAACCCAAGGTCTGGCGCAACAAGCCCTTTATGTCAGCCATGCTTCTTTGCCCCATGAAAAGGCTTTGCCGTTGAGCAATGCCCCCGACACCGCGCCTTATTTTTCAATGATCCTTCTTTATAAAGGTCAAGACCCATGGATTTAACCGACCTGCATTTTATCGCCTTGACCGAAGATGGCGGGCTTTTGGCACAAAAATTAGCGGCTGAAACAGGTGGCCAATGGCATGGGCTTAATGGCCGTATGGGCGCAATAGAACCTGATCAAGGTTTTGACCATGCCATTGATCATATTCGGGATTTGTTTTTAAGCGGCAAGCCAGTGGTGGGGATTTGCGCCTCGGGTATTTTAATCCGTGCGGTGGCAGGTCACCTTAATGACAAATGGGCAGAACCGCCCGTGCTTTCCATCAGCGAAGATGGCGCAGTGGTGGTGCCGTTATTGGGCGGGCATCATGGCGGCAATCTCTTAGCATCACGTCTGGCTAAATTGCTAGATGCTACGCCTGCATTAACAACCGCAGGTGATCGCCGATTTGGCCTTGCGCTGGATGCCCCGCCATCGCCATATGTGTTGGCGGATGGCGCGCAGGCGAAACCTGTTATGGCTAAATTATTGGCCGGTACAGGTGTGGCGTTGATTGTTGACCTGCCTGAAAACCTCACGCATTTAGCCCAAGCCTGGCAAGAGTGGCTATCCCCGCTGTCTCAAAATCAAAGCCCAGATGGCGATAACGTCACCGATAAAGTCACCTTGGCCTTGAGCCTGAAACCTCAAGATGCTGTTGATGCTGATCTGGTGTTTCATCCGCAAATCGCATCCCTTGGTTTGGGGGCATCTCGCCATTGCCCCAGCGATGAAATGGCAGCATTAATCGAAACAACTTGCCGTGATCATGGCATTGCCACAGCATCCATCAGGGCGGTGTATTCGGTTGATTTGAAAGCCGATGAACAGGCCATCCTCGAAGCCGCCATCAGTTTGGGGCATCGATTGCAGGTCTTCACGCCTGAGCGTCTTGAGGATGAAACCCCGCGGCTTGTCCATCCATCAGATGTGGTGTTCGCTGAGATCGGATGCCACGGTGTATCCGAAGCATCCGCGCTTGCAGGGGCAGGGGCAGAAGGCCAGTTGATCATCCCGAAAGTGAAAACAGAACATGCCACCATGGCTTTGGCGATTGACCCAACGGCGGCATATTGCGCGCAAGATTGCCGTCATTCCGGGCGGGTGATGCTGGTGGGGATTGGCCCCGGCCAATCGCAATGGCGCACGCCAGAAGCCACACAAATGGTTGCTTCCGCTGATGAGCTGGTGGGCTATGGGCTTTACATTGATATTTTAGGCCCGGCCGCAAAAGGCAAGCCACGGCGTAATTTCGCGCTGGGTGAAGAAGAAGCCCGCTGTCGCTACGCCCTTGAAGAAGCTGGTAAAGGCCGTGATATCGCCATCATTTGTTCAGGCGATGCGGGTATCTACGCTATGGGTGCTTTGGTGTTTGAACTTCTGGGACGGGACGAAGACCATGGCGGCGTCAGTGATGCTGCCCGCCGTGTTGTTGTCGATACAGCCCCGGGCATTTCAGCCTTGCAAGGGGCGGCGGCGCGGACAGGGGCGATCCTTGGGCATGATTTCTGCACCATTTCCTTGTCTGATTTGCTGACGCCCTGGGCGCATATTGAAAAACGTATTGACGCCGCTGGCCAAGGTGATTTCGTTATTGCCTTTTATAACCCTGTATCCAAGCGCCGGCGGGTTGGGCTGGCCAAGGCGCGGGATATTCTTCTGAAATATCGGCCCGCCTCAACGCCTGTTATTTTGGCGTCCAGTCTGGGGCGGCCTGAAGAAAGCATCCGCCATCGTGACCTTGGCAGTCTTGATGTTGATGAAGTCGATATGCTGACGACAGTGATGGTGGGCGCATCGACCAGTCAGCGCATCACCCATGGCGGCAAGAAAACAAGCGGACAATCAGTCTTCACCCCGCGCGGCTATGCCAAGAAAATTGACGCGGTTGATGATGCATCAGATGCCCCGAGTTCAGATCAAAAGGAGACATCCGCATGACGGTTTATTTTATCGGCGCAGGGCCAGGCGATCCTGATTTGATCACAGTCAAAGGCAAGCGATTGATCGAAGAATGCCAATATTGCCTCTACGCAGGCTCATTGGTGCCCGAAGCCGTGGTGGCAGCCGCCCCTAAAGATGGCCATGTGGTTGATACCGCATCCATGACCCTTGATGATATTATGGTGATGGTGCAAAAAGCCCATGATGACGGGCATGACGTGGCGCGGGTTCATTCCGGTGATCCGTCACTTTATGGCGCGATCGCTGAACAGATTCGGCGGCTGAAAACCATGGGGATTGATTATAAAATCATCCCTGGCGTTCCGGCCTATGCAGCAGCAGCAGCAGAGATGGGGACAGAATTAACCATCCCTGAAGTGGCGCAATCGATTATCCTGACCCGCACCAGCATGAAGTCATCGTCCATGCCAAAAGGTGAAGACCTCGAATCATTTGGCAAGACAGGGGCGACATTAGCGATTCATCTTTCGGTCCGAAACCTGCGCGAAATTGAACGTGTCCTGACGCCTTATTACGGCGCCGATTGCCCGGTTGTGATCGCCTATCGTGTTGGCTGGCCTGATCAAGAATTTCTTCACGGCACCTTGAGCGATATCCGCAGTAAAGTGATGGCGGCGAAGATCACCCGCACGGCATTGATCTTTATTGGGCCTGCTTTGTCAGAGGTGGATGGCTTCCGCGATTCTGCCCTTTATGACAAAGACCATGTTCATGTTTTGCGGACAAAGCGCGGCAATCAAGAAGACCGTGACGCTTAATCGATCACGGCTTTAGGCGATCACCCGCGATGATATGGGCATAAGACCCTGCGATTTGGCCTTTGACCAACCCCATAGGCCCAATGGTTTGCCCTGATTTATCTTCAGCATCAAACAACGCCTCACCTTGCGCGTGGGTGGCATGGGTAAAATGAAACTCATGGCCGTATAGCGCGTCAGGCCAAAACGGCAGGGCGTGATTGCGCTGGTTTAATTTTCGATAACCTAGAACACGTTTTGGGGCGGCAAAACTGGTGACAAGGTCAAGCAAACCCAGCATGGGGACGGTTTCACCATGCTCATTAATAATGCCTTGCCCCAGCACCATATAGCCGCCGCATTCCCCATAGATCGGCACTTGGTTTTGGGCGGCGTGTTGCATCCCTTGTTGAAATATTTTGGCATTGGCCAATGTCTCCAGATGCAATTCTGGATAACCGCCGGGCAAGAAAATAAAATCAGCATCCGCCCAAGGCGCATCATCCGCAAGCGGTGAGAAGGTTTTGACTTCAGCCCCCTGCCGCCGCCACCCTTCCAGCAAATGCGGATAGGCAAAACCAAAAGCAGCATCAAATGCAACCGCGATCTTCTGGCCGGGGGGCGGCAAAGCCTCATGAGGGGATTTTGATGGGGTAAGAGGGGATGCGGCGTTCATAATCGCATCAAGATCAAGGTGTTCGGTCATCATGCTGGCGGCTTGATCCAGCAAATGGTTGAGCCGCCCTGCCGCCGCCAGATCAAAGGCCTGCACCAAACCCAAATGGCGTGATGGCATATCTATATCAGCAGCATTGGGCAAAGCCCCCAGAACAGGGACGCCCAATTCATGGCAATGGGTTTTGATGCCGTCACCATGGCGGGGTGTGCTGATGCGGTTGAGGATGACCCCTGCCAAATCAACGCCTTCAGCGGCCAGACGATGCTTGAGCGCGGCGGCAATTTCGGCACTTGTTTCCGCCTGTCCACGGCAATCCATCACCAAGATGATCGGCAGGCCAAGATGTTGTGCCAAAGTCACGGCTGATCCAGCGCCGCCATCATAAAGCCCCATCACCCCTTCGATGATCAGCAAATCACCGGATTGCTGTTCCGCCAAATGCCGCAGCATTTCGGGCGGCATGGCAAAGCCGTCAAGATTAACCGAAGCATTTTGGGGGCTGGTATGATCATCATTATGGTTAATGTTAAGCGCCGCGTGATGGAAGCCCGGGTCAATATAATCAGGGCCTGTTTTGGCGGCTGAAATATTATGGCCTTGTTGTTTGAAGGCTCTAAGCAACCCAAGGCTGGTTAAGGTCTTACCGCTTGAGGATGATAGCCCTGCGATGATCACCCCTGATCGTGCCATCAGGCGCTGTCCTTTTTGGTGCTGGCAATTTTTTCGTCCAGCCCTAGCGGGTCAAGATCACGCGGCGGGATGCCGTTCATCTGCCCCATCCAATCCAGACATTGCCGCATCAGCACAACATCACCAACACAGATGATGGCTGGCGGTTCAAACCCATGGTCGGCAACATCTTGCGGGGCATTGGCCAAGGTTGTTTCCAAGACATCCATCTTAGACCAAGTGGCATTGCTGACAACAGCGACAGGTTCAGATGGATTGCGCCCAGCGTTGATCAGGTTGCTGCAAATTTCAGGCAAATGTTTGATCGCCATATACATGACAATCACTTGGCTGCCTTCGGCGATGCCTTTCCAGTTGATCGCGGTCGGCGCTTCGCCGGTGCGATCATGGCCTGTCAGGAAGGTCACGGCTTGATTGACATCACGGTGGGTGACAGGAATACCCGCATAGGCCAGCCCGCCAATCCCGGCTGAAATACCGGGGATGATGCGGATTGGCACACCGGCTTGCACCAAGACTTGCGCTTCTTCACCGCCTCTGCCAAAGACAAAAGGATCACCGCCCTTAAGACGCAAGACACGTTTGTTCTGGCGGGTTAATTCAATCAGCCGCAAGGTGATATCGCGCTGAAGCGGTGAAGGCTTGCCGCCACGTTTACCGGCATATTCAATGCTGGCGTTAGGGTTGGCCCAATCCAGAATACGCGGGTCGATCAGCGCATCATAAACAATCACATCGGCTTGTTTTAACGCATTAAGCGTATGCAAGGTCACCAAGCCCGGGTCACCGGGCCCCGCCCCCGCCAGCCAGACCCAGCCTTGTTCAAAAACAGGCCAAGATGATGCGCCAGATGCGGTTTCAGGCATCGGCGGCAAAACACCATTGGCATGATTTTCAGGCGAGGTTGTCATTTGCTTGATGAAATCCTATTCGGCTTCGGGTTAAACTGATCAATAATACCATGACTAATCAATTAATAGTCTATATTTCAATTCAGGAATGAAAACGATCCTGTTTTGGACTGCGGGATAAAATAATTTTGCTGTTGGGGCCTTATGGTTAAAACACTTACAACGGAATTGCGCTTTGGATGGACAACAGGCACTTGTGCCACCGCCGCCACCTATGGAGCATACATGGCATTGGTGACAGGTGATTTTCCACAAACCGTCACCATTGTGACGCCAAGCGGCAAAACAGCAGAATTATCCCTGTCATTTACCGATTTAACCCAGCATTATGCCACCGCTGGCGTCATTAAAGACGCAGGCGATGACCCTGACGTGACCCATGGGGCTGAAATCAGGGCCAGTCTCACCAAAGGCGTAGAAGGCAGCGGCGTTGTCTTTAAAGGTGGAGACGGTGTCGGGATGATCACCAAACCTGGATTGCCGATTGCGGTGGATGAGCCTGCGATTAACCCTGTGCCGCGGCAGATGATGCAAGATTGCATTGCTAATCTGGCGGCGGAAACGGGCGGGCCAAAAGATATTGAGATCACCATTTCCGTCCCCACAGGGGCGGCGCTGGCCGCCAAGACATGGAATCCAAGATTGGGGATTGAAGGCGGTATTTCGATTTTAGGCACAACAGGCGTGGTGCGGCCATTTTCTTGCGCGGCTTGGATCGCATCGATCCATCGCGGCATTGATGTGGCGCGTGCCAACGGCCTTGATCATGTTGCAGGCTCAACAGGGGCGACATCAGAAAAAGCCTTCCAATCTCGCTATCAATTGCCGGAAATTGCGCTTCTGGATATGGGGGATTTTATTGGCGGCTTGCTGAAATATCTGCGTCGTCATCCTGTCCCCCGTATGACTATTGCAGGCGGGTTTGCCAAAATGGTGAAATTGGCGCAGGGCCATGGCGATCTGCATTCCGCCCGCAGTCAAATTGACTTCACCCAATTGGCCGAAATGGCAGCGAAAGCAGGGCTTGATCCTGAACAGGTGGCCCAAGCCAATTCAGCCCTTGATGTCTTGCAGCAAGCCAATCCCGAACAGGCCCAAGCCTTGGGGCAATTGGTGGCGGATGAAGCGCTCAATCAAGCGCGTCAGATTTTACGTCAAGATGAAGTCAGCCTTGATCTGATGATTGTCCAGCGTGACGGTCAGGTGTTGGCGGAGTCCTATTGATGGCATCCCCACCGAACGATCAGAAAATCCTTTTATTGGGTGGGACAGCCGATGCGCGGATCATCGCTGACCATCTGGCTAAAATCCCACATCTCATCGCGGAAATGTCATTGGCAGGGGTGTTGAGCAAGCCGCCCAAAATGGCCTTGCCGCTTCGCATTGGCGGCTTTGGCGGAATTGACGGCCTGGTTCAATATATCTATGACCACGGCATCACAATTTTGATTGATGCCACCCATCCCTATGCGGCGCAAATGTCCCATCACGCGGTGATGGCCTGCGAAAAAACAGGCATCCGCCGCCTGACCCTATGGCGCCCGCCTTGGCAGGCTGAACCAGAAGATAACTGGCATGGATTTGCAGACTGGCCCGAATTAATCAATGCAGTGCCATCTGGGGCGCGGGTATTTATGGCGGCTGGCCAAGACGGTATGAAAGCATTGCCTCAATCGCCAGAATTTTCAGTCGTGGCGCGGGCTTTGGCAAAGCCGGAAGACTTGCCAGATTACGTTGAGATGATCAAAGACCTGCCCGGCAAAACGCCAGAAGCGGAAGTTGAAATTTTTCAGCAGCATCAGATCAGCCATATCATTTGCAAAAATTCAGGCGGCACCTCCAGCCAAGCCAAATTGCTGGCCGCCAGAACATTGCGCTTGCCTGTCTTGATGATCAACCGGCCTTCAGCGCCGCCCCCGCCGATCTATCCTGATGCGGCCAGTTTGTTGGATGCACTGTCGGATGTTAAGGGCGTTTAATCGCTGCGATTGCCGCCGCCATTTGCGTTAAGGCTTGGTTTAAATCTTCTACCGATGAGGCGTAAGAGATGCGGAAATGCCCTTCGGCGGCAAAACCTGTGCCCGGAATAATCGTGGTATTGGCAGCCTCCAGAATATACTGACAGAAATCACGATCGGTTTCGAGGGTCTTGCCATCAGGCGTCATGCCGCCTTTTAAATCTTGCCATGATGAAAACGTGTAAAACGCGCCTTCAGGTGTGGGGGTTGTGATGCCATCCATAGCGTGCAAATGGTTAAGCACCAGATCCCGCCGTTCTAAGAAAGATTGGCGGCGGTCTTCCAGCAGATCTTGCGGGCCTGTCAATGCCGCCAAGGCGGCGGCTTGGGCAATCGAACATGTGCCAGATGTGCCTTGGGCTTGCACCGTGGTCATGCCTTTGATCAAATCTTGCGGGCCAATGCCAAATCCAACCCGCCATCCTGTCATGGCATAGGCTTTCGACACGCCATTGGTGATCAGCATTTTATCCCGCATTTCGGGCAAGACATCCCAAGCCGAGGCGAAATCAATCCCATAGGTCAGGTGTTGATAAATCTCATCGCTCATCAACCAGCAGTCTGGGAAATCAGCCAGCACCGCGCCAATCTCACGGAGTTTTTCCGCTCCCATCACCGCCCCTGTGGGGTTGCTGGGCGAGTTGATCAACAGCCAGCGGGTTTTCGGCGTCATGGCCGCCCTCAGGTCATTTGCATCCAATTGAAAGCCGTTTTCAGCATGGGTCGGCACAACAACAACCTTGGCCCCGCAAAGCCGGATGATATCGGCGTAACTTGTCCAGAACGGGGCGGGCACGACGACTTCATCACCGTCGTTCAAACTGGCCAAAAAGCCGTTAAGGATTGTGTATTTCGACCCTGAGGAGACCAACACCTGTTCAGGTGTGGCGCCATCATAAAGCGCGGCAACCGCCGATTTTAAGGCGGGCTTGCCAGCGATTGGCGGGTATTGGGTGTCATGGTCTTTGATGGCTTTAATCGCCGCTTCATTGACATGATCGGGGGTGTTGAAATCAGGCTCACCAATCCCAAGGCTAATAACGTGATGACCTTCAGCACGGCGGGCGCGCGCCGCTTCAGACATGATCACAATATCTGAGATTGTGACATCGCTGATCCGTTGGGCAGATTGAAAATGACGCGGCATAAGACCCTCAATTAATGTCTTGAAATTAAGATGGGTTATTTGACCCAAAATTGCATGGCGGTGCAAGCCTCAATAACAGCACTGGATTACATCTGTAGACTAAGATAAGGTGGCATCAAAGGAGACTAGATCAATGAAATATCTGCATACCATGGTTCGCGTCACTGATGTTGAGGCTTCACTTCATTTTTGGTGTGAATTGATGGGGCTGGAAGAAGCCACCAGAAAAGAATCCCCTGAGGGCAAGTTTACATTGATCTTTCTGACCGCGCCTGAAGATCGCGCTGCTTTTGAAGCGGGCCGCGCCCCTGCATTGGAATTGACCTATAATTGGGATTCCGATGAGGTCTATACAGGCGGCCGTAATTTTGGGCATCTGGCTTATGAGGTGGATGATATCTATGGCCTCTGTCAGAAATTGCAGGATAATGGCGTGGTGATCAACCGCCCGCCGCGTGATGGTCGTATGGCTTTTGTCCGTTCGCCTGACGGCATTTCTGTTGAACTTCTGCAAAAAGGTGAGGCTCAAGCACCGCAAGAACCATGGGCTTCCATGGGCAATACGGGTGAGTGGTAATTGCCCAAACCGCAACCTGCTTGCGGTGAAGAAAGTTTGAAATGATCACATTTATTGCCTCTATCCCTCGCAATGTCTGGCTCTTGGTCTTGGCACAAGGCCTTGGCATGACCACGCTGAACGTCAATATTATCGTCGTTGGTTTGGCGGGGTTGATGATCGCGCCTGAACCATGGCTCGCGACATTGCCGCTATCGTTGCAATTTGTCTCATCCATGCTGACAACCTTGCCGGCGTCGCTGGCCATGGGGCGATTTGGCCGCCGGCCAGTGTTTCTCTTTGGGATTGTGATGACAACCTTGGGTATGCTGGGGCAAGGTTTTGCCTTGATCCATGGCAATTTTGTCTTCTTTATCTGCGCCGCATTATTGGTGGGTATCTCCCATGGTATTGGCCAGTTTTATCGCTATGCGGCGGCAGATAACGTTGGTGATGATCAAAAATCTGTTGTGGTATCGCTGGTGCTTGCGGGTGGGTTGATGGCTGCATTTTTAGGCAGCACCATCGCCACGTCGTCACTGACGCTTTATCCTGAAGTGATTTATGCAGGGTGTTTTTTCGCCGCCGCAGGATTGCAACTCATCCTAGGCTTAGTGATTGCGCAAATTAATATCCCCAAACCTGAACGGGTTGAGCATTCAGGGCGACCGCTTAAATCTTTTGCCAAGATGCCGCGGTTTTTAACAGGCATTATCGCGGCAGGTCTGGGCTATGCTGTTATGACCTTTATGATGACTGCTGCCCCTTTGCAAATTGTCAGCGTCAGCAAATTGGGTGATGAAGCCAATGCTTTGGTCATTCAATGGCATGTGGTGGCGATGTTCGCCCCATCCTTTTTCACAGGCTCATTGATCAAAAGATTTGGTGTTGAACGTGTCATGATCACAGGGTTGCTGCTGTATGTTATAGCATCGGTAATTGCGCTGAATGGCGTCACCTTCTGGCATTATTTCATGGTGCTGGCTTTGATTGGTGGCGGATGGAACACGCTTTATGTTGGCGGGTCTTCGATCATCGCCGCCATCGCCACCCCGCAAGAACGCCCCAAGGTTCAAGGTGTTGCTGATTTTATCATCACGGTTTTGATTTCGGTGGCGTCACTTTCTGCAGGGGCGTTGCATTTCTTGGTGGGCTGGCAAGCCATGGCCAAATTAACTTGGATTCCTGTGATCATTATCACCAGTTTAATTGCGCTAATGGTCATTTCCGAACGCAAAGCAAAGGCAGAGGTTACCCGCCTGTAACGCTCATATGGCGGGAGACCGCTGGGGCAGAATGCCGCCGATCAATGATAAAATCATGACCTTTCGGTTTGCGGCCAATGGCTTCAACAATCGCGGCATCAAGCCCATCTACCCCATGCTGGCGCAAAGCAGCGGACAGGTCCGCGCTGTCATCTTGGCCTAAACACATATACAGCATGCCTGTACAGGTCAGCCGCACCCGATTGCAACTTTCGCAGAAATTATGGCTTAATGGTGTGATAAAGCCTAATTTGCGGCCTGTTTCCTTGACCTCAACATAACGGGCAGGGCCGCCGGACCGGTAATCAAGGTCAGTCAGGGTAAAGCGTTTGGCCAGATTAGCACGCACCAAAGACACGGGCAGGTATTGGTCCACCCGATTTTCGGAGCCAATATCCCCCATCGGCATGACTTCAATGATGGTCATATCAACCCCCATCTCACCACACCACGCGACCATGTCGCCCAATTCTTCGTCATTAAAATCTTTTAAGGCGACAGCGTTTAATTTGATTTCAAGTCCGGCTGAACGTGCCGCATCAATCCCATCCAGCACTTTGTTTAAATCTCCCCAGCGGGTGATATGCTTAAATTTATCAGCATCAAGCGTGTCGATCGAAACATTAACCCGCCGCATGCCAGCGCGATAAAGATCATCCGCCATTTTATGCAATTGGCTGCCATTGGTGGTGACGGTAATCTCATCAAGGTTGCCACGGCCAACCTCTGCACCCAAATTTTCGATCAGATGCATGATGTTACGGCGCACCAAAGGCTCTCCGCCTGTCAGCCTGATCTTGCGCGTGCCAACAGCCATAAAGCGGCGGCACACCACTTCCAATTCTTCAAGGGTCAATAAATCAGCCTTGGGCAGAAAAGTCATGTTTTCAGCCATGCAATAAACACAGCGGAAATCACAGCGATCCGTCACCGATACCCGCAGGTATTCAATCGGTCGACCATAGGGGTCAATCAACGGTGAAATGGTGCTTGTGGTGGTCATGATGCCCTAACCCTATAATGATAGAATTCTATCTTAAGCAAATTTCAAATTGAACCCAAGTAATTACCACCAAGATAAGGGCAAAAAAAAGGTCGCGGCGTACCGCGACCGAGTTTAGGGAGGAAATGCGCATCACTTGGATGCGACAGGGATGTAATGCTCCCTTTTTGACCTTAAGTCAACATGGCTGACCTAAAAAAGAGAGGTCAAAAATGTGGCAGGGTGACGCAGGATTAAGCGGTGGTTTTATCCCAAATTATTCCGCGTTGATCTAAGCTGTGTCATTACAAATGAATATGAGGAAGATTGCCCATCATGGTGATGATCTGCTGGCGATCAAACCCTTGATCACGGAGGCTGGCAATGCTTTGAGAGGAGGCACGTTTGGCCAGCCGCTTGCCAGTTTCATCAGCAATTAAAGGATGATGCGCCCAAATGGTCTCAGGGCAATCCATCAAAACTTGTAGAATGCGGTGTAGCGGGGTTTGTTGCTTCAGGTCAGCGCCTCTCGTGACATGGGTGATGCCTTGTTCAGCGTCATCAATCACGACGCTAAGATGATAACTGGTGCCGATATCTTTGCGGGCGATCACTTCATCACCCCATTCATCAGGATCAATTTTTTGGGGCTTCTGGCCATGCTCGTGATAATCAAGATTTTTGATTAAGGGGCGGATCGCCTCCATCCTCAACCGCCATGCAGGGGATTGGCCTTGGGATGCGCGTTCGGCAAAATCGTCATCAGCAATCAATTGGTCAGTATTGGTGATGATTGAGGCAGGTTTTTGTGGGGTATCATGGGGAGCGGACAGCAAATTGTCCAATTCACGGCGCGTCAAATGACAGGGGTAAATCAGGTCCTTTGCTTTTAATTGATCAAGATGGGATTGATAAATCGCCATGCGATCGGATTGCACCATCACCGCGCCATCATAGGGGATCTGCATGAAGGCCAAATCATCTTCAATGGCTTGATAAAATTCCGGTCGGCATCTTGTGTGGTCAATATCTTCGATTCTAAGCCGCATTTCACCGTTTTCAGCATCGGCAAAATCACGGGCGAATCCGGCTGAAAAAATATGGCCCAGATGCAACAGTCCTGAAGGGCTTGGGGCAAATCGTGTGACAATCGGTTTAGACATGCCTCACCATAACACCCTTACCCCAACTTCCACAGCGCAATTAACCATCAAGGTTCAGATGCAAATTTTTCTGGTGCAATTTTTTTGGCACGCCATAATAAAGGCCTAATCGCACGGACATTTGATTGTCAAAGGGGGAGCCCATGGCCACCATTATTCGCCAAACTTTAGCCGGTCTATCAACATTGACACGCCAGCCCGATGAAGGCGATACGCCAGAGATGGCGGTTGTGTTTATCCATGGTTGGGGGGCAGATGGCGCTGATTTGATGGACCTGTCGCAAGTCATGGCGGCGTCCTTCCCGAAAGCAATTTTCTATGCCCCAGATGGGCCTGAACCTTGTTCAGCCAATCCCATGGGGCGGCAATGGTTTCCGCTGGATGGCGATCAAAAATCCATCGACAATGGGCCTGATCTGGCCATGCCAGGGCTGAAGAATTTGCTTGATGACATCATGTCCTCAACAGGCCTAGCCTTGGAGAAGATTTTCCTATTTGGCTTTTCCCAAGGCGGGATGATGGCGCTTCATACCGGCATGCGGCTTGACGGTAATCTGGGCGGGGTGATGAGTTTTTCTGGCGCGTTATTAGCGCCTGATCGTCTGGCGGATCAAATCACATCAAGGCCGCCGGTGTTATTGGTCCATGGCCGAGATGATCAGGTGGTGCCGTTTCAAGCGCTCGCCATCGCTGAGGCTGTTCTGGGCAGCAACCAAGTGGCGGTGGAAAGCATGGCCCGTGATGGTGTTGGTCACGGTATTGACCCTGAAGGCTTTGGCAAGGCAATCGAGTTTATCACGGCTCAATCATCGAAATAATCAACAATATTTCACTTAAGCAGGTGACGGGTGATTTCCCCTGAACCTCAATTTTTTGATGAAAATTTTATGACACCCACAAGATATTGTGGTTTTGCCTTCTGCATGGGGTTGCCCCCCATTCAAAATCATGGTTAAGTTAAATCATGATAGGACGACGTATCAAATGATGGGCATCAGATAATGGATGGTGGCAGGAACATCGGCGGCAGTAACACCCGTTTTGATGAAAACCGCTTTGGTGAAAACCTTGCCCCTGCTCTTGCGCTCAACGCTGATTTCCGCCCTTTGAGTTATTTCCCATTATCGCTGTGGTCTTGGCAAGATACGATCAAAGCTGTGGTGTTGAACAGGGTGACGATCATCTCCGAATATGACAGTTATATTCATTCACCCAGCATGTCGATGCGCTTGCCCAGTGTGATTGCACTAAAAGATTACGTTCAGCAAAGCCCGAACCCTGCCTTTACACGGTTTAATGTCTTTCTGCGCGATCGCTTTTGTTGCCAATATTGCAGCCAAGAATTTCAAGCCCAAGACCTGACCTTTGATCATGTCGTCCCACGGTCTAAAGGCGGCCGCACAACATGGGAAAATGTCGTGGCGGCTTGCGGGCGGTGCAATTTGCTGAAAGCCAATAAATTGCCAAAAGATTGCGGCATGATCCCGCGGGTCAAACCTGCTCAGCCCAACACATGGCAATTGCAAGAAAATGGCCGCCGTTTTCCGCCGAACCATTTGCATCATTCTTGGCGGGATTATCTCTATTGGGATACAGAATTGGAAAACGATGCCTCAACAGAGACCACGCCTTCAGGTGATATTATCCTGCCACGTGATCTGCGGTTGAATTAACCCGTCAGAAATCTGATTGTTTAGGCTTAATACCGTTCGGCCAATTTAATGGCGGTGCGGCATCCGACTTGAATAATCTGACGCATCACAGGATAGCCCACCGCTTGTTCACCATCATGGTCAACGGCGGTGTCGCGATGTTCCAGTTCTTCATCACGAAATTTCAGCAACGTCGCGCGCAAATCAGCCTCATCATCATCAAGTGATTTGGCTTGGTCGTCATAATGTTCACCGATGACTTCTTCGACAGCGATGGTGCAAGCCATGGCAGCCTTCGGTCCCATGGCGGCGGTGACCGCCCCCAAAGCAAATCCGGCAACATTCCAGAATGGCGTCATCACAGATGGCCGCACTTGGTAGTCATTCAACAGGTTTTCAAATGTATCGAGATGTTCTTGTTCTTGGTCTTTCATATGCTGAATTTCTTCAGCAACAGGATGATTCTTTAAAACCGCAATCTGGCCTTCGTAAATACGTTTTGCGCCCAATTCGCCAGCATGGTCAACACGCAGGAACCGATCAATATTTTGGTCTTTAACCGTCATCTTAGACCTCATCAAAGTTTGATTATCTTGATTTGAAGGTTTGGCGCAATGCCGCCCCTGCCAATATAGCCATCGCGGCTGTAATCAACATATTCCAATTTGCCATCGACAGCCCGAAAAGAGACCATGGCACCTCGTCGCACCTGACAACAGGGGCGGCCAGCAATTGATCCACCAAAGCAGCAGGTGAGCCATCAAGCGCAATCCCGCCACTGCAAGCGGTTGGCCCCGGCAGGATTTTTAATTCCACCCCGCTATGCCAAGCGGCAATGCCCGCCCCGGCCATCAGGCTGATCATCATCACCGCAAGCATTAATCGGTTGCTGATGGGGGTATGAACAACAAAGGGCAGTATTGCAATCACGCCAATGGCCAAGACAATCCCATGGGGGATACGTTGCCAATAACACATGGTGCAAGGCGCAAGCCCCATGCCATATTCAAAGAAATACGCCATCGCCAGCATCACGCCTGATGCCAGACCCAGCCATTTGACCATGGCTTGTGGGGGGAGGTTTTGAATCATGTTAATCAATGGGCCATCCCCCAGAAAATCACCACAAGCCCGATTAGAATCAGGCTAAAGAAGGCTGCTTTTTTATTGTCACTGCGATGCCGAACAATCGCCGCCACCAGCATAAACCGTGCTGTTCGCCCCACCATTGAGGCCAAAGCCATGGGGATAACGCCAATACCAAGAAAACCAGATGACACCGCCATCACTTTATAAGGCAATGGCGTGAACGCCCCGATCAGGACAAATAGCCAGCCATGGGCAGTGATGCCAGCGGCAACAGCGGCAAATTTCCCATCATTGCCAATCCATCCCCATGACCGAACCGCGTCACCAATAAGATGCCCAATCGCCCAGCCCGCAACCCCCCCAAGGGTTGAAATAAGGCCAATGATTAAGGC
>WTHX01000118.1:0-18175 GCA_011522975.1 Alphaproteobacteria bacterium
ACTATGGCGCGAGTAACTGGCTTGGGTGGCATAATCATCATGCCGATTGTAAAACTCTGCATTTGTGGCGAAAGAAAACGGATAATAACAACGGCCTTCTTCATCAGCATATAAAACAGTTCCATTGTCTAAATCGACAGGATGCGATGTATTACAGCTGGTATTGGTGCATCCACTGACGGATATCTTATCCGTATTACCTGCAACAGAGAGAATATTAAAACGAGACGCAACACTTGCGGCATTTGCATCGGACAGACATCCGACTGATGTGTTATCGATAGCGTTTTCAAACGAAATGCTTCCATCACCTGATGAATAGGGTGATGTTAATTGCACAACACAGCGGTAACCGGTTGATCCGCCTCCCCCGATGATCGTATCGACTTTAGAAACAGTGCAATCAGATTCGTAGCATGTACATGTTCGAACATTAATATTTTCACCAAGGTCAACAATATGCGCCCCTGTATCTACACCATCGCAATAAACAAGGGTTTTACCTCTTGGCAAAGTGAAAGAAGCATCGCCCCGTGATGCGGCCTCTATACCATTGCACAAAATACCTTCTTCGGGGTGGAATGGGCTACTCCGCCCATCGTCATCATCTGTTGCGTTCACTGTCTCGACCAAATCATTGATCATTTTGAAACATTCACTTGATAAAGTAAGGTTAGCTGCCAATTCGGAACGGGCGCGAAGGTCATTTTCAATAGAAACGACATCTTGATTAAGGGTTCGGTTAAGGAAATTACCCATATCAATAGCAACTTCATCTTTGGTGTTATCAATATAGAGCTGATAGGCCACCAGACCAACGGTTGAAAGGATACCAATAATGGCAACAACAACCAGAAGTTCAATCAGGGAAAAACCTTTTTTCATTGCGAAAACCAAATCAGCAAAGAACATTCAATAAAGTCATTGTTTCATTTAAAGAAATTCACCAATTTAGTCAATTTCAAAAACCTGCCCATCATAGCCAGGTTCTGTATTTTCAGGGCAAATCGCCAAGGTTTCTTCATAATCTGATTCAAGCCCTAAATGGGTTAAGACCGCACGTTTAGGCTGGCATCTCTTGATCCATTCAAATGTCAGGTCAAAATGGGCGTGGGCTTGATGCGGATTAGGCCGCAAGCCTTCAACAATCCATAGGTCAAGCCCCATCAAATGATCAAAATTATACTCAGGGATTTCAACCACATCGGTGGAATAGGCAAAGCATTCATTGAAAACAAACCCCAGGGAATTGATACGACCATGGTGTTGCAGCAGAATTTTAATGTCGATCCCGCCAATGTTGATCTGGCTGTCAGGCTCAATCTCAACCGCTTCCAATGACGGCACGAAATAGGTTGGGGATTTTTCACTTTTAACAAAAAGATAGTTATATTTTGCCTTGAGATCATCCAAAGTCGATGCTGTACCATAAATCGGGATTTTCTTTTCTTCTGGCCAATAAAACGTCCGCAAATCATCCATCCCCGCCACATGGTCAGAATGGGTATGGGTGATCAGAACCGCGTGGATTTTTGGATTGCCTGCCGCGATCAACTGATTGCGGATATCGGGCCCAGCGTCAATCAAAAGGTTAAACCCGTCCTGCTGCACCAGCACCGCACAGCGTTGCCGTCTGTTTTTTGGGTTGTCAGGGTCACATTTGCCCCATCCCGCACGGCCAAGCGCGGGCACACCAACAGATGTACCGCATCCCAGAAGACTGACCTGCATCATGCGCCCTTCCCCATCTTGTTTTCCGCCATTTTATGGAATAACCGTCTGGTGTTATCAGCGGTGATGTCGGCCATCTCTTGGATAGATTTACCTTTGATTTCCGCCAAACAAGCCAAAGTATGCACCACATGGGCGGGTTCATTTCTCTTGATGTTGCGGACAGGCTCTGGGCTCAGGTAAGGCGCGTCTGTTTCAACTAGTAATCTGTCATCAGGCACAGTCGCCGCGATATCGCGTAGGCTTTGGGTGTTTTTAAAAGTCAAAATTCCTGAAAAAGAAATATAAAATCCAATGTTCAACGCTCTTTCAGCAAGTTCTGCGCCGCTGCTGAAGCAATGCATGACCCCTTTTAAATCGGCTTCTGCTGCTGCATCTTCGATGGTTTTGGCCATATCCTGATCAGCATCCCGCGAATGAATAACTATCGGCAAGCCTGTTTCTCTGGCGACCTGCAATTGTAATTTAAAACTGGTCATCTGGCGTTCAGGATCTGATTTCGTGTAGAAATAATCCAGCCCAGCCTCACCGATACCGACACAGCGGGGGTGGTCCACCGCCGCACGATAAGCATCAATATTGTCATAATCATCTTGGTCATGGGCATGGTTGGGATGCACCCCTGCCGTGAACCAAATGTTATCCGCATATTCAGCCATCTGCCGCGGACCCGATTGATGGGTCAGCCTTGTACCAATGCAAATCACATCACTGACACCAGCATTTGTCATGCGCTGGATCATATCATCGCGATCATCAAGGTAATGATCGAAATCAATATGGGCATGGCTATCAATAACGCCCTTAACGTCTGGCATGGTAATGGCTTCAGGCATTACGCGCCCTCTTCTTCGACATAACGCGGGAAGACAGGGGTCGGCTTTTCAATCGCCCATCCACCTTCAAGGCGATGGTCTGCCCCTAAATGTTCAAACCCGCGAGCATCTTCAGCAACACCCAATTGATTGAGCATATTGGCGGAGGCTTCAGGCATAACAGGCTGGATCAAAATAGCCACTTGGCGCAAGGTTTCAGCCAAGGTCCATAACACATCAGCCATGCGATCAAGGTCTGTTTTTCGCAACGCCCATGGCGCCATGTCATCAACATAACGATTGGCGGCGGAAACAATATCCCAAATGTCTTTTAAGGCTTCGTGGAACTGCTGGTTATCATAATGCTTGCGCTGGCCTTCCAGAAGATTATCCAATGGATTGAGCAACCCAAGATCAGCATCTTCATGGGCTGCAGGGCATTTTGGCATCACCCCTTCACAATTTTTGAAGATCATAGAAAGAACACGCTGGCTTAAATTACCCAAATCATTGGCCAAATCGCCATTCATTCGGTGCATCATCGCTGTGCGTGAGAAATCACCATCATTGCCGAAAGGCACTTCACGCAATAAGAAATAGCGCATTTGATCAAGCCCATAGGTATTGGCCACTTCAACAGGATCAATAACATTACCCAGGGATTTTGAAATTTTCTGGCCTTCATTGGTCCACCAACCATGGGCAAAAACACGTTTTGGCAATGGCAGATTGGCCGCCATCAAAAACGCTGGCCAATAGACCGCATGAAAGCGCAAAATATCTTTGCCGACCATATGCAAATCAGCAGGCCAGCGATGGGCATATTGATCCTCACCGCCCTCTTGGCCGTATCCTGCGGCGGTCATGTAATTGGTCAAAGCATCAAGCCAAACATACATGACATGGGCATCATCCCCCGGCACAGGCACGCCCCAAGAAAAACTGGCGCGGCTGACCGATAGATCCATCAACCCGCCAGCCACGAAACTGCGGACTTCGTTCAGGCGTGATTTCGGCGCAACAAAATCAGGGTTGTTTTCGTAATGAGCCAATAACTTGTCTTGATAGGCCGACAAGCGGAAGAAATAGGAGGGTTCTTCCACCCATTCCACCGGCGCACCTGAGGGCGCTTTGCCGTCTTTAATCTCACTTTCAGCATAAAACGCCTCATCACGGACAGCATACCAGCCTGCGTATGACCCCAGATAAATATCGCCATTATCAATCAGCGTCTGCCATAATTTTTGACAAGCCGCGTAATGACGGTCTTCGGTAGTGCGAATAAAGTCATCATTGGTAAAGCCAAGGGTTTTCGTCAGATCACGGAAATTCTGACTCACCTCATCGGTGAAACTTTTGGGGTCAATGCCTTTGTCTTCGGCTGATTTCTGGACTTTCTGGCCATGTTCATCTGTGCCTGTCAAGAACATCACATCATAGCCATCCAGCCGCTTAAACCGCGCCAAAGCATCACAAGCCAAGGTTGTATAGGCATGGCCAATATGCGGTTTATCATTAACGTAATAAATCGGCGTTGTCAGATAGTAAGACTTTGACATGAGAATCCTCAAAACACGCAAAGATGCTGTTTTTAAACTGTATTTCTATTGCTATGATTTAGCCTGAACACAAGGACGGTGCAAGGGCTGATCGGTATTTATCATGACTGATTTTTCTTCATCAAGCCTGACAAAAGATCAAAATATATCGGTGCCGTATCCAGATTAAGCCGTTCGGCTTGGACAAATCGCTGATAATACTGTTGATACCAAGCCGCCAATTGATCCGAATCATGGCGAGTGCAAATCTGGGTGATCGCACGGTCTTCTATATCAAGCCTTGGGTTTTGGCCTTGAGGTTCAGCCCCTGCCGCATGGCGGGCGGCCATGGTCAGAAGCCGCATCATTAGCATCACCCCAATCTGCCGTTTCGCCAAATTCTTGACGCCACCTGCCCCCCATTGGGCAGATAAGCCATCAATTGTCATCTGATCAGTCTGTTCGCCTGCCAGCATTTGGGTTGTTTCAGCATAAAGATCAATCGCACCTGATTCTGCAAATAAAGCAGCCTTGCCCGGCGCGCCATCCGAAAGGGCGGTGGCGACATCCACCCAATCCTGATCCGCTTCTTCAAACATTACCCTGATCACTTGGTTGGTGTCTTGAAACCCTAATGGCGCAAAAGAAATCATCTGCACCCGAGACCTAATGGTGGGGAGCATTGGCTTGGTTTGATGATTAATAATGATAATTACCGCATTTTCTGGCGGTTCTTCCAAGGTTTTTAAAATCGCATTGGCGCCATTCACATTCATATCGTCGAGGGCATCAATGATCACCACCCGATACCGCCCCCGTGATGGGGTATGGGATAAAAACGGGATAACTGCGCGGACTTGATCGACGCTGATGCCGCCGCTGGCTTTACTGGTATCGGCCTCGATGACAATCAAATCAGGATGCGATCCTGCCCTGACCAAGCGTATTTCAGGGTTGTTGTCGTCAAAATCAGCCTGATTGATTTGAGGCGTATCCCCAAACAACCCGGCTGACTCTTCATCAGGCGAAGATGCCAAAAGCCGTTCAGCTGCCCGCCAAGCCGCGGTGGCTTTGCCAATCCCTTTTGGACCGTTCAGGATAAACCCATGGTGCCGGCGGTGATGGCCATCGCCTGAAATGGCTGACAGCACATCATCATGACCAATCAGCCGTGAATATCTGGGGTGATGCTCTTGGTCCGTCTGATCAGCCATATGCACTCTTATTGCGCGGCGCGCAGGATAGGTTCAAGTTGAGCAATGATATCGTCATGAATGGCTTTTTCATTGCGGCTGGCGTCAACCACCATGACCCGATCTTGGTCTTCCTTGGCCAAGTCAAGATAGGCTTTCCGCACGTTTTGGTGAAATGCCAAGCCTTTGTCTTCAAATCGGGTTTCGTCATTTTCAGACCGATTGCTGCGCTGAAGGCCAATTTCAGGATCTATATCCAGCAAGATCGTGACTTTGGGGCATATATGGTCAAGGCAAAGCGTGTTCAACGCCTCGATAATCGCTGGCTCAACCCCGCCGACGACCCCTTGATAAACAGAGGTGCTGTCAAAAAAGCGATCGGTGATCACCACATCACCTTCATCAAGGGCTGGTTTGATAATCCGCATCAGATTATCACGCCGTGATGCCGTCATCAGCAGGGCTTCAGTGACGCTATCCCAGCGTTCTTTATCGCCTGTTACCAATAATTTGCGGATCAATTCAGCCCCAAGGGTGCCACCAGGCTCCCGCGTGACAGTGACTTTCCCCCGCCAAACACTTTGAATCCAATTGGCCAGCAATTTAATCTGAGTGGTCTTACCACTCCCCTCACCGCCTTCAAATGAGATGAAAAAACCAGACATCATCACGCCTTTGTCATTATCTAAACTATTGCTGAACACACCCTAATTTTGCGGCGCATCAGCACCAAAAATCAGGAATTTAAAGAAAGCACCAATCCGCTTATGCAAAGGCAATTGGCCAATATCTTTCCCCGCAACAAGCGGATAAGCCGTTTCAACCCCATCAATTTTAATAAAGATTTGGCCAATTTTCTGCCCTTTTGTGACAGGGGCTTTGATCTCTTCAGGGTAGTCGACCCGCGTCGTCATGCTGTTATAGGATTTGCGCGTCATCACGCGAGAATGCGTCACAGGGGAGACCAATGGCACAGTTTCTTCTTCACCCATCCAAAGCGGGACATCTTTAACCGTTGCATCTGCGGTCAGCAATTCAAAACGCTTAAACGTGCGAAAAGCCAAATTCATCAATCGGACCGATTCCATCTTGCGTTCTTTGACAGATGTCAGGCCATTGATCACCAAAATAATCCGCTGGCCATTTAATTCAGCAGACCCCACCAGACCATAACCGCTTTCATTGGTATGGCCAGTTTTCAAGCCATCAGCACCATCAACCGTATAGAGCAATGGATTGCGGTTCGGCTGTTTAATGTTGTTATAGGTGAATGATTTTTCAGCATAAATGCCATAAAATTCAGGGTGATTTTGGATCATGGCTTTGGCCAAGATCGCCAAATCCCGCGCTGTTGTGGTGGTAACATCATCAGGCCAGCCTGTTGAATTGCCAAAAACAGTATTGACCATCCCCAAGGCTTGGGCGCGGGCGGTCATTTCTTCAGCAAAAGCATTTTCGGTCCCCGCCAGTCCTTCGGCCACCACAATCGCCGCATCATTACCGCTTTGAACGATAATCCCTCTCAAGAGATCAGAAATTGAGACCTGTGAGCCAATTTCGACAAACATCCGAGAGCCGCCTTTTTTATAGGCTTTTTCAGATACTATGAACTTATCTTCAAGACGCATGCTGCCGTTTTGCAGTTGTTCAAATAAAAGATAAGTGGTCATCAATTTGGCCATGGAAGCAGGTTTCATGGCCAAATCAGCGTTCTTTTCATAAAGAATATCGCCGCTTTCATAATCCATAATCATGACATATTCAGCAGGCGTTATGATCTCAGCCTTCACAGGCGTCATCCCAATACCAAGGCTGATAAGCATCACAACAAATGATGATTGCACGATTTTGAACATTTTATATACGGTCATAATGATCTTCTTATATCTATGATGCGGAATAATTTACGCCAAACGTCAAACAATTAGAACATCTCAATTGATGACCAAAATATATGGTCAAAAAATGGTCTATTCTAGGATTATTTTAGCCCCTTTAAAGCCCTCATTAATGACCATCACCAAAGTCTGATCCGCGTTGGCGACATCATCAATCGGGCCGATACGGACACGGTGAACCAATTGGCCATCATTATCAAAAGTCGAAATCGTCGATTGCCCAAACCCTTTGATTTTATCCCTTACCTCTTCAGCGTTAGACAATTCGCTAAACGCCCCAACCTGAATAAAGATATTGGTTTCGACAGGCGCCAATTCAATCACTTCGGTGGAGCGATTGGCGTTGAGCAACTCAAGGGCAGATACCGATGAGGTTTTCTTTTTGATCTGTTTGCCATTGGACGATGATTTCAATTTTACCTTTGGCACAGCAGCAGCAGTAATTTGCGGCATTTCTTGGCTACGGCTTTCTCCTAATAAAGGAAAGCGTCCTTCTTTGGCTTCACGTTCAAGCCTAAGGCTTTCTTCCGCCAAAATTTGAACACGCACCCTAGCAATTCCTTTTTCTTTAAATCCAATAAGACGAGCGGCTTCCCGTGAGAGATCAATAATACGGCCAGTCACAAAAGGCCCACGATCATTAATCCTGATCACCAGAGACCGGCCGTTGTCCAAATTCGTCACCCGCACAGCCGATGGCATGGGCAAGGTTTTATGGGCGGCGGAGACAATATCTGGATCAAAAATCTCACCATTGGCGGTTAATTTGCCTGCAAATTCATCACCATACCAAGACGCAATCCCTGTTTCATCGTAATTCAGATCACGTTCAGGGTAATACCAAACACCTTTGACCTCATAAGGATTGCCAATTTTATAGCGAGGCTCTGCCTTAACACCTGAAATAGCCGCTTGGCCTTCGCGCATTTTCTTCTTGGTCAGGTCGATGGCGACTTCAACAGCCGTACAACTGGATAAAACAAAAGCCAGAATAATGAAGATAAAAGAGCCGCGCATGATTATCTCATCGTATCCGATAATGTGCCCACCGCGATGGCAAAGTAATTCGACCTATTCCATTTCAGAATGGCTTCATAATTTTTATAAACCAAATAAGCTGGGCCTTCTGCACCGCCGGGCATCACCAAGCGGGCCTCCAGATTGCGGCTAGGTAATTCTTGGCCGTCTTCAGTTTTAACCCCCAATTCAGCCCAAGTGTTAAGGCCTTTCCATGTTTTCGCATCATGCAAAGCCATGGCGTTATCAGGGCTGGCCTCACCAGACTGGGGCAGCGTCACCTTCCGCCCCCAAGTCATGTCATTACGCCAGCCCACCCGTTTTAGGTAATTCGATGCCGAAGCAAAGACATCAGCCTGGGTTGTCCAGATATCCTGACGGCCATCACCATCATAATCCTGGGCATAGCGGTTGAAGGATGACGGCATGAATTGCGATTGCCCCATGGCGCCCGCCCAACTGCCTTTCATGTCCTTGGCGGCAATATGCCCTTCATCAATGATTTGCAGGGCATGAAACAACTCTTTTCGGAAGAATTTTGACCGCCGCCCATCATAGGCAAGGCTGGCCAAAGCAGGGATGACATCAAACCCGCCTGTAACACGGCCAAAATCAGTTTCAATCCCCCATAATGCCACGACAAATCGCGGCTGAACCCCATATTTATCGCCAATTTCCCTCAGCAACTCTTGATGGGTTTCAAACCGTGCTTTCGCTCTTTTTTGGCGAGAGACTGGCACAACACGGTCGAGATATTCTTGGAATGTCAGGGTAAATTCAGGCTGTTTGCGGTCAAGTTCAATCACCCTTGGGATGGGTTTAATCCCTGTCAGGGCTTCATCCAGCGTTGCGGTGCTGATGCCTTTATCAAGGGCTTCAAGCCTCAAATCTTTTAGCCAATCGTCAAAAGATTGTTCAGCCATAGCAGCCTGAGGCATAGCCAATCCGATCAAAAGCAATGCGCCAATGAAAAGCGATGCGGTGGAATAAAGCGTCTTCATGTTGAAACCCCGGATGCAGAAATAGCATCAATAGAGTAACTATTCAGCCGCCCCAATACAATAGTAAAACACTGTCAAAACACCTCAAAAAGGGTTGATGTTGTGGATCAGGACAATTGGAACACGAGATATAGAGTAATCGGCGTGGTGATGCTGGCCATCACGGTGGAGGCCAAGATTGCTGAGGCGGTGCGGCCTGAATAACTGTCATAGAATTGCGACAGCATAAAGACATTGGCGGCAACCGGCAGGCAAGAGGCGATAATCGCTACTTTTACCCATAAAATATCCAGCCCTGGGATCAATAAAAACACCGCCGCCACCAACATCGGGTGGATGACCAATTTGATGATGGTGATCGCGCTGATTTCTGAAAAGGCTTGCCTGATAGGTTGGCCATAAAGCGTGGCGCCAAGGGCAAATAACGCGCTGGGGGCAGCGCCATTGGCCAATAGTGTTAAGGTGCGTTCCATCACCACTGGCATGGTCAGCCCCGATGCCGCAAAAAGAAGCCCCGCCACCACCGATTGCAATAATGGGTTTTTCGCCATGGTCAGAAGGATTTGCCCTAATGTTGCGGTCAGGCTGCGGCTTTCTTTCGCCACAAAGAAGGCCGTCATTGCCAGCAAAACCACGGTATCAGCAAATAGCATCAACCCCATGGGTAAAGCCGCTTCTTCTCCAAACGCAAGGATCACAAGCGGCACCCCGATATAGCCATAATTGGGATACGCATTATTCAGCCCAAAAATCCCGCTTTCGGATCGGGTCAAACCAAAGGCAAGTCGCGCAAAAACAGCACTCCCGCCAAATATGATGATCGTCACCACCTCATATCGCCATAAAAACCCCAAATTGAAGAAGGCTTTCGGGTCATTGGCGGCAACATTGACAAACATATAGGCCGGCAAAACAATAAAAAATGCAAAGCGCCCGATCATTTTGGCGCCAGCGTCGTCACAAAATCGCAAAGCACGCGCGGCAGTGCCTAAAAAAACCAATACAAAGAACGGGATGGTGATGGCGAGGACGTCTAGCATGCCGAAATTTACCCCATGGATTGGGGATTGAGAAGGCCATTTCAATTTTTTTGCAAAAAATCATGCTTTTCGTGAAATGGTGGCTTTATTTTCCTAAAATGCGGTGCTATAGATCATTCCGTCGGAGAGGTGGCAGAGCGGTTGAATGCACCGGTCTTGAAAACCGGCAAGGGTGAAAGCCCTTCGTGGGTTCGAATCCCACCCTCTCCGCCATTTTCCATATATTTCTGCCAGTAATACGCATAATTTCATGCTATAATTCTATTTTGCGTTTTGGTTTAGCGGGCTTCTCCCCTCAAAAAATCTGCGTGTTTTGCAGGTTTAATACCGATATAATTGTGTGATGTCATCACCTGCCCCATCCCTTTTCATCAGGCTTTGGTCGTCTGGATTAAGATCAATCTTTTAAGTTTTAGTGGGCCGGCGGGACAAATTGTGTTGATGCACAGCCCTAATCGCCATGACGGTGTTGAGGGTCGGGATGATCAAAACGGTTTGATCTTACTATTAACTACCACACAAAATTTAATATAAAGTTAACAAGAGGAAGGTTTTTTGAAGTTTTTTTTCATGGAAAAAAACTGGACTTTGAAGGCTTATAAATGTAACTAATTTTAGTGGTTTTTATTTTCATCCACGCATTTCGCGGCGTTCGTATAATGGTAATACCCTAGCCTTCCAAGCTAGAGCCGCGGGTTCGATTCCCGCACGCCGCTCCATCCCCTCTAATGCTTTCCTTAAAATGGTCCTTCATCCGATCAATCGGTCATGATGGGACGAGCCGATCAATGTCCACAGCGACAAGGCCACAACCGCCAATAAACACCCCGCCATGGCAAGGTTAATCCGCCGTTGAATTGGCGCCGAAAGATCAAGATGATTGACCTTCACCCCCGCATAGAGCCACGCCAAATGCAGGGGAAGCCAAACCATATTCATGATGATCAACTTCAGCCCTGTTTCGACGGCAAAACTGTCAGGGTAAAAGGCAAAACTGCTGAAGAAGGTTGTGTTGACGGCATAGGCTTTTGGGTTGATAAACTGCAACATCAGCCCAGCCCCAAACCCCGGGACTGACGTTTGAATAAACGCAATCTTTGCCCCCGCAAGGGCGATCCGCAAGGCAAGATACCCCAAATACCCGGCTGATGCCAAGAGCAAGATGGTGCGGATCAACGGTTCCGCCAAGATGATGGCGGCGAGCCCTGAAATGACGGCCAACGCCACCAGATTGGTGCCTGCACAAAGACCGCCAACATAATAAAGCCCTTGCCGCCAACCGAAAGCAGCCCCCACGCCAGCCGTTGACAACACCCCAGGCCCAGGGGTGATGATCAGCAAAAAGACAGCCAGGGCAAAGGTCAGCATGGCATTACATCCTTATAAAGAGTGTATTACTTTAGGATGATAATCCCATTTGGCCTTTGAACGCATAGCACTTCATGTCAATCGCTATCAGAGGCTAACATCTCCATATCCCCTTTAATTGCATGACCAATAAACATTGTTGTGCAATTGGTTGCCAAGAACAGCCGTCCAAGGCGGCGTCCCACCATCCGATACATTGTGCGTAATGCCGCCAGTCTGAGACGGGTTTTTATCGGTCAAATGCCGCGCCGTTGAATGGCAACTCCCAACATTAGAGATATGTTCGTTTCTTGTGGATAAAGTCGCCCCACGGTCTTCACAATAATCTTCTGCCGATTGCACCGTGTGGTTTGCAGGCCCTAGGCAGGTATTGAGCGCAACTCTTTGGTGGGTAATCGCCACAGTGGTGGTGGTATTATCAGTGCCGTCATAAGCCGCCAATGTAATCGTGAAAGTGGCATTGGCCGTGGTAATTGGAATAGATCCCGACAAGGTTGATCCCGACAAGGTCAAATTGTCAGGGTTGTTTGCTACAGAATAAGTCAAACTATCGCCATCAGCATCCGTAAATACTGAACTTAAGTCGATCGACGTAATATTTGTTCCGCCAGAAACAGTTTCGTTGCTTGGCGCTGAAGACACCGTCGGTGCGGTATTGGTGATGGTTAATACAACCGTATCGGTTACGCTGGCCGATTCTGTATCTGTTGCGGTTAATGTCATGGTATGCGTGCCGGTCGTGGATGGTACAGAACCGGACAAAGTGCTGCCTGACAAGGTCACGCCAGTGGGGTTGCCGCTCACAGCATAGGTCAACGTATCATTATCCGCATCTTCGAACACAGAACTCAGGTCAATTGATGTCATGGTTCCCCCTTTTGCGATGGACTGGTCGCTGGCGGCAGAAACAACGGTGGGGGTCGTGTTTGTTATCGTCACATCAAATGTTGTTGATACACCGCTTTCAGTATCAGATGCGGTAATGGTAATCGTATAGGTGCCCGTTGCGGTGGACGACCCTGATAAGGTCGAACCAACAAGGGTCAAGCCTGAAGGATTGCCCGTCATGGTATAGGCCAATGTATCGCTATTAGCGTCGGTGAAATGGGTGGACATATCAATCGCTGTCATGGCAACACCTTTGGCGACAGAAACATCAGCGAGGGTTGATGACACAACAGGCAAATAGTTATTCGGGTAAGGGTCAGCGTTATCGCCTGTGCCATCTCCATCTGAGTCGGCCGTTTCCGTTGCATCATTGGGGAAAGCATCAGCGTTATCACCGACACCATCACTGTCCGAGTCAGCGGTTTCTGATGCGTCATTGGGGAAAGCATCACCGTTGTCACCAACACCATCACCATCGCTATCAGCCCATTCCGCAGGATCATTAGGAAAGGCATCATCCGGGTCGTTATATCCGTCTAAATCACTATCAAGATCAGAATTCACATAGCTTTCAATATCAGACAATGTTGATGGAACGGCTGTCCCTTCCCCGATCCCGCCGGATCTAAACCCAGCCATGGCAGAACCGGCACCGAGGCCAAATACAATCAATAACACCGTCATCTTTGACTTTTTAAACGCAGACATTTTCAAAACCCCAATACATTCCAAATTCCATGAAAATTGATCACCATTTTAATCGGCTTATCCTGTCCCTGGATTTGGACAACGGCCATCAATAATTTCATCGGCACCCACCAGCCCATCACCATTGGTATCTATCCAATTTGAAGATGCGGTGATGTTATCGGCTGTATCCAAAGAATCCGCCCCGGTGTTGGCGCAAGTGATAATCGCCGTTTCTTGAGCCGACACGGTGGGATCAACACAAAAGACCAACGTCTGCCCGCCTGCTACCGGTTGCGGACCGGGATAGGAAGGGTGAATATGCCCGCTTTTGTAAGCGTCAACAGTCTCATCAAACGGATTGGTGAGATCTTCATTCATAATCGAAACCAACGCTTCAACATAAACATCACATCTTGTTTTGATATCAGGATCAGTGCTGAGCCAACGGGGGCCAGACAAATCATTTTCAACAGTGGTATCAAGCGTTTGCAACAAACGGTCAAATTCCAAATCTTGGTTAATAACCGTATCTGTTCTGACGGTGGTGATGTAAATCTGATAACTCGTGATCCCAACACCAGCCAAAATACCAATAATGGCAACTACAACCAGCAATTCGATCAGAGAAAAACCTTTGTGCATTAACATAAAAAAGCACCCCAAAAAATTTGATATAAACTTAACAGATAATGATGGTGTGTGAAACTAAAGAACTTGCGAAAATTGATCTTTTGGCAGCAACTGTTTTAAAGCCCAAAGGGCTGTTTCTTTGATCACGTCATTGCCGGCGAGCGCATGGCCTTTTGATAAAAATGTTTTCAGCATTGGGACATGCCCGTGTTGGCCTGAATTGCCGACCGCGATGATGACATTCCGCATAAAATTGACATAGCCGGCCCGCCGAACGGGTGAGCCTGCAAACGTGGTTTTAAACTGCGCTTCATCCATGGCCAGCAGGCCTGCCAATGGCGGCAGATCAAGCCCATCCAGGGCTTTTAATTTTGCTTCTTGGCCTTGTTGGGCAAAACTGTTCCAAGGACAGACCGCCAAACAATCGTCACAGCCGAAAATGCGGTTGCCCATGGCACGGCGGAATTCTTCGGGGATCATGCCATCATGTTCAATGGTCAGATATGAAATACAGCGGCTGGCATCCAATCGATACGGTTCAGGAAAGGCGTTTGTGGGGCAAACATCCAAACAGCGGGTGCAACTGCCGCAATGATCATCCGAAATTGCGTCTTCCGCCCAATCAGCATCGGTTAAAATCACGCCTAAAAATAACCACGACCCATAATCACGGGATACAAGATTAGTGTGTTTGCCCTGCCAGCCGAGCCCGGCTTGCGCCGCCAGTGGCTTTTCCATCAATGGGGCTGTATCGACAAAGACTTTGACCATTACCCCTTCACGGGCGGCGATACGGCCAGCGATTTGTTTCAGCCGGCCTTTGATGACGTCATGATAATCCCGCCCTCTGGCATAGACAGAGATATTCCCCGCATCCTTGACCTTCAGGTTATCCATCGGATCATGGTCAGGCCCATAATTCATCACCATCACGATAGCAGTTTTGGCAGCATCCCACATGGCGGTAGGGGCAATACGGCGATCACGGGTTTCGGGAATCCAGGCCATAGAACCATGGTGGCCGTCTTCGATAAAAGCATCCAGCCGATCCGCCAGATGCGGCACAGCCTCAGCGCTGGTAAAGGCGATATCGCCAAAACCTTCGGATGCGGCATCATCGCGGATGCGCTGACGGATGCGGGTAAGTGGATCTGTTGGTTTTTTGCTCATATGCTCATGTTTTAATTAGCATGACGCCAAACATCAGATCGGGTCAATATTATAGTGGCTCAATATCACCGCTTGAATATTCTTCATGAAACGCGCGCTGATAGGCGTCAAACTCACCGTTTTCAATAGCATCACGCGCCCCGCGGGTAATATCCTGATAATAGGTAATGTTATGCTGGGACAACAGCATTAAACCCAAGACTTCCTCGGCTTTAAACAAATGATGCAGATAAGCACGGCTGTAATGGGTGCAGGCTTTGCAAGAACAGCCCTCATCCAATGGCCTTGGGTCTTCGGCATGGCGGGCGTTTTTAATATTGACCGCGCCACGGCGGGTAAAAGCCTGCCCTGTGCGGCCTGATCGTGTCGGCATCACGCAATCAAACATATCAATGCCGCGGGCAATCCCGCCAATAATATCATCAGGCTTACCCACCCCCATCAAATAACGTGGTTTATCCGCCCGCATCAACGGCGTGGTGACTTCTAAAGTCTCAAACATTGCCTGTTGGCCTTCACCAACGGCAAGACCGCCAACGGCGTAGCCTTCAAAATCAATGTCTTCGAGGGCAGCAACACTTTCAGCCCGTAAATCTGGATAGATGGAGCCTTGGACAATCCCAAACTGGCCATAGCCGGGGCGGTGCTGAAACGCCTCACGGCACCGTTTTGCCCAACGCATCGACATTCGCATTGATGCCGCCGCCACATCTTTTTCAGCGGGAAATGGGGTGCATTCATCAAACGCCATGGTGATGGTGGCATCCAGCATACGCTGAATATCCGTTGATCGTTCAGGCGTCAGACGGTGTTTGGAGCCATCAAGATGGGATTTAAACGTCACGCCATCTTCGTCAATTTTCCGCAAATCGCCTAGAGACATGACCTGAAAACCGCCTGAATCGGTCAGCAAAGGGCCATCCCACCCCATCAATTTGCGGATGCCGCCCAGCCGTTCCACCCGTTCAGGCCCGGGCCGCAACATCAAATGATAGGTATTGGCCAGAATAATCATCGCCCCTGTCGCCCAGACATCATCAACCGTCATGGCTTTGACCGTGGCCGCCGTGCCCACCGGCATAAAGACAGGGGTTTCAATCACGCCATGGGCAGTGGTCAACGTGCCACGCCGCGCCCCAAGATTGCCTTGGCCTTCGGTGGCTTTTAATTCAAATTGAAATTTGGTCATGATCGCTCCATCAAACAGGCATCACCATAGGAAAAAAACCGATAGTCTTGGGCAATGGCATGGCGGTAAGCATCTTCAACAAAGGCTTTACCAGCAAAGGCAGAAATCAGCATCAATAAAGTTGATTTCGGCAGGTGAAAATTGGTCAACAGCAGATCAGCAACGCCAAATTCAAACCCCGGGATAATAAACAAATCTGTTTCCGCCTGATAGGCCTGAACCTTGCCGTGATCACGCCAGCAGCTTTCTAAAATCCTAAGCGATGTTGTGCCAACACAGATCACCCGCCCGCCATTGGCTTTTGTTGCGGTGATCTGCGCGGCGGTGGCGGCGGAAATCTCACCCCATTCGCTGTGCATTTTATGATCCCGCACATCATCAACTTTCACGGGTAGAAACGTCCCTGCCCCAACATGAAGCGTGACTTCAGCCATATTGATGCCTTTGGCATTCATTTCATTGATCAAGTCAGGGGTGAAATGCAACCCTGCGGTGGGGGCTGCAACCGCGCCATTATGGGCGGCAAACATGGTTTGGTAATGATCACTGTCATCCTCCCGCACCCCATCAGGGCGGGGAATATAGGGCGGCAAAGGCATAACGCCTGTGGCTTCTAGGGCTGCATCAAGGGCTGTATCCGATTGGTTGAACGCCAGCCCTCTTTCACCATCATCACCAATAAAGTCAACTTCAGCAAAAAGACTGTCTGAAAAATCAATCCGATCGCCAAGACGCAGTTTTTTGGCAGGTTTGGCAAAGCAACGCCAATGATCACCATCAAGACGGCGGTGCAAGGTGACTTGGATTTTGGCCTCCCCGCGTTTGCCTGTAAGCCGTGCTGGCAACACCCTTGTGTTATTGACGATCAGCAAATCACCCGCATCAAGGCAAGACGGCAGGTCAGCGATAATACGATCAGCCAGCCCCCCGCCCCGCATATCCAAAAGGCGGGCGGATGTCCGCGGTGAAGCAGGTTCAGCCGCGATCCGTTCAGGCGGTAAAATATAATCAAAATCAGAAAGAAGCATAAATCAGCCTAGAAAATCTGGACAACCCCAACCACACGACCAACACGATCAGGTTTTTTATCGTCTTGGTCTTCAGCGACGATCAAACATTGGATGCGGGCTTCTTGCATACGGTCTTCAGCCTCACCCATGCTGGCATCAGGTTTGATGGTTAACGGGCTGGCGGTCATAGCGTCTTGGGCGGTTAAATCCATAATATTGCTGTGGTCCATCAATGTGCGGCGCAGATCGCCATCGGTGATAATCCCCAATAGATTGTCATCTGTCCCCACCAAAGCCAGCCCCAACCGGCCCTTTGTCATGGCCATGATAACATCTTGCATTGGGGCATCAGCGCCAACAAAAGGCAGGTCTTCAACCACCATATGATCAGACACTTTAGACAACAGCCGCCGTCCCAGTGAACCGCCCGGATGGGTTGCGGCGAAATCTTCAGGCTGGAAGCCGCGCTTTTCCATCAGCGCGATCGCCAATGCATCGCCCATCACCAAGGTTGTCAGACCTGATGTAGTCGGCGCCAAATTCAACGGGCAGGCTTCACGGTCAACCGCGATATCAAGCACCACATCAGCATGGCGTGCCAAGGTCGATTGCGCATCACCGGTCATGGCAATAATAGTGCTGTTCAAACGGCTTAATGGCGGCAAAAGGCGGATAATTTCTTCGGTTTCGCCCGAATTGGAGATTAAGATAACCGTATCCCCTTGGCGGACTTTACCCAGATCACCATGGATCGCTTCAGCCGGATGCAGAAAGATTGACGGTGTTCCTGTCGAAGCAAAAGTCGATGATATCTTGCGCCCAAAAAGACCTGATTTCCCCATGCCGCAGACAATCACATGATTAGATGACGTCATCATCATATCGACAGCACGGCTGAAATTTTCGTCCAGACCATCAATAAAACGATCGATGGCGGTTTTGTAAATTTCACCCATCTGGCGGGCTGATGCAATTGCATCTTTCGGGGCATCTTTCG
>WTHX01000118.1:18275-26324 GCA_011522975.1 Alphaproteobacteria bacterium
GGCATCTTTCGGGGCGTCTTGCATGGTCTTCCTCTGATCCGCTGATAGCCGCTAATGGCGGAATGCGTTTACAAAAGCGGTTTTAACCGTCTTCTTGTTATTTTGCAAAACCTATCATGGGTTTAGCCCCAAAACACGTTCAGCATTGGCTTGGTCTTCGGGGGTGTTGATATTGAAAAACGGATCTGGGATACCGTCAAATTCGACCTCAGCCATGGTATAATCTGCCGTGAATCGATCAATTTTGCGAACATCAAAATTCACCAGTTGATCCCGCATATCAGACCTAATTTCAATTGGCCACAACCCCACCACAGGATGACGGCGGCCAAAAGAATGTGCCCGCGCCAGATAACTATCTTCGCCCAGCCCTTGAACCAATCGTTGGGCCAAATCATGGGGGATAAATGGCGCGTCACCCGGCAGGCTTAAGACATGAGTGGCGGTGGGTTGATGCAACGCCGCCCAATCAAGCCCCGCTAAGATGCCCGCCAATGGCCCGGGATTTTCTTCAATACTATCGGCAACAACAGGCAGGTTATAGGCTTGAAACCGCCCGGCATCTCCATTGGCATTGATCAACATATGGCCGCATTGCGGGGTGGCACGATCCAAAACATGCTGAATCAATGTTTTGCCCGCCAATTGAACCAGCGGTTTTTCCACCGCACCCATACGGCGACCAAGCCCCCCAGCCAACACAACCCCGACGATATTGGCTTGCAATAACGACATATCAGCGCCCCTTCACATTGGGCAGTGATGCTGAGGATTTTTGACGCTGTGGGGACAGGGCATCATCATAATCTTCGGCTGATGACGGCGCATCATCATAAATGATCCGTTCCGCCCCTGATAGGACGGTGAACCGCTTGCCCCGCGCCCGCCCAATCAGGGTTAATCCCGCCTGCCGAGCCAAATCCACCCCGGTTTCGGTAAAGCCTGAACGTGAAATCAGAATGGGGATTTGCATTTGCACGGTTTTGATGACCATCTCACTGGTCAGGCGACCTGTGGTGTAAAAGACCTTATCCGCGCCCTCTTCTTGGCGCAAAAACATCCAGCCAGCGATTTTATCCACCGCATTATGCCGCCCCACATCTTCCATATAGACCAAAGGGGTTTCGTCTTTGGCCAAGACACATCCATGGATTGCCCCTGCGCTGAGATAAAGGCTGGGTGAGGTGTTGATTGTTTTGGTCAGGGCCATCATCTGGCTGGTGGTGATGCGGGCGTCTGGATTAAGTTTTATATTGTCAAACTGGTCCATCATATCGCCAAAGACCGTGCCTTGAGCGCAACCGCTAGTGCGGATTTTCTTTTCCAATTTGGCTTCGTAATTGGTTTCGCGTTCGGTTCGTACCACGATCACCCCTAGGTCATCATCGACATCAACCGCGGTGATGACATCATCATCAACCAACATGTTTTGATTGCGTAAAAACCCCACCGCCAAGGCTTCAGGCCAATCCCCCAAAGTCATCGAAGTGACGATTTCTTGCCGATTTAGAAAAATCGTCATGGGTTTTTCAACCACAACCGGCACGTCAACCGCTTGACCCGATTCATCAAAGCCTTTGACCATTGCTGTCAGCCCACTGCCACCAGGCTGCGGCATCAACGGCGCCGGCGGGGCATATTTGTTAAGAAAATCATCCATAGTTTTAAAATGGGGGATAATCGCCCTAAAAACAAGATCAACCGCTGGTGATGGCGTTATCAAGACCTATGTGATACATAGATATCGTATAAACGTTGGCGTTATCCAAAGACCATATGGTCTGGAAGCGTTTTTCAGGAGGCAAGGATGAAAATCCACTTCAGCATATCAGATAGCCCTGAAGCACAGGAACAATCAAAAGAACTGATCGCTCAACATGGCCATGCCTCAGCAGATGATTGTGATGTGATCGTCGCCCTTGGCGGTGATGGCCAAATGCTGCAAGCCCTGAAAACAACTTTTGATCCCAATCATCCCGGGCTTGAAGGCAAACCTGTTTATGGGCTTCATTGCGGCACAGTCGGGTTTTTAATGAATGACCTTGCTCCAGAGGACAATAGCCAAGATTTAATCAGCCGCATTAAAGCCGCTGAAGAAACCATAATCCATCCGCTTTCAATGGAAGCCACCACCATAGATGGCCAAGTCCATCGCGCCCATGGCGTCAATGAAGTGTCCCTTCTGCGGGCAAGCAACCAAACCGCTAGACTTGAGATTGTCGTCGATGGCGTAAGCCGCATGGATGAATTGATCTGTGATGGCATTTTATTGGCAACACCCGCGGGCAGCACCGCCTATAACCTGTCTGCTCATGGCCCGATTGTGCCGTTGAAATCATCTGTTTTGGCGTTGACACCCATCAGCGCCTTTCGGCCAAGACGCTGGCGGGGGGCGCTATTGCCCAATAACGTGGTGGTGGAATTCAAGGTCAAAAACCCAAATTTAAGACCAGTCAGCGCAAGCGCAGATTCGTTTCAATTCAAAGATATAAAGCACGTTATTGCCAAAAAGGATAAAGACATTACCTTGCGGCTCTTAAGCGATCCTGGCCATGGTTTAGAAGAACGGGTGATGCAGGAACAATTCGTTTACTGATCAATTATGCTTGCAGGTCAATCGCTGACTTGCCCTTCGACAAATGCCGCCAGTCGTTGCCAGATAATCTCGCGGGTGGCGGGCAATTCTTGCATCAATTCATGGCGGGCGTCGGGGTAGATATGGATCACGCCGCGCGGTAAATACGGCAAGAACTCTGCCGATGCACTGGCATTAACAACACGCTCATCCCCTGCCAAATGCACCTCAACAGGGATATTGATCCGGGACAGAAATTGCGGGTTGGCGGTATGCGCCAAACAGGATTGATACGCCGCCCTTGCCCAACCAAAACTAGGGCCTGAGACTTTCAAATCAGGATTGCGGCAAAACCAATCATATTGAAACATATAGCCTTCAGGATCGCGGGTCAGCACGTTTTTGGGATGGAACTTACGTCTTTCAAGATCATCCTGCCGCAAATACAAAGGCCGCGGGGCCAATCCCAAAGGGCAAAGCATATTCAGCAGGAAACTGATAAGCTGCCCGGGCTTAACCGGCGGCATAATCATTGGCGCGATCAGCATCACCGCTTGCACTTCAGGGTTTTCAGCGGCATGGCGCAAAGCCAAATGCCCGCCCATAGAATGCCCAAAGGCCAATAAAGGTGTCTTTTCAGGCTGATCAAAGCCGGCGGCGGCCATCACGGCATTTAAAGCCGACAGGTGCTGGTTAAAACTCACGCAATGGACCAATTGCGGAAATTTTGGACTTAATCGCTGGCTTAACCCTTGGCTTGGCCAATCAAGGCAAAGCGCTTCCAAACCCATGGCGGAAAAGCGGCTGGATTGGGCATCATGCTTTTCAATAAACTCGGTAAACCCGGGCAGAACCAGCACCCTGCCCCGCTTTTTCCCTTGAGCAGGGTAGACGCGGTAGCGGATTTTCATCCCATCTACAGATACATATTGGTCAAGGGCTGACATTAGCGCCTCTTACGCTGCCCAATTATCGGTCAGGGAAACCGCCTGATCAGACGTTGAGCAGCAGATATTCACGTTCCCAAGGGCTGATCACCTGCAAATAGGCTTCGCCCTCAGCTCTTTTGATTTCACTAAAGACGCGGACAAAATCTTCACCCAACACATCCTGCAATACTGTTTCTTTTTCCAATTTATCCAAGGCCGCATCCAAATTACGCGGGATCGTGGTTAAATCTTCAGCCGATTTTGTATGTTCACGTCTGGCTTTGGTTTCATGGGTCAGCCCCAAATACACCGCCGCCAATGTTGCCGCTATGGCCAAATAAGGGTTGGCATCAGCCCCAGGCAAACGATTTTCAATTCGTCTGTTTTGCGGGGTTGATCGCGGCACACGCAAGCCCACCGTCCGGTTATCCACCCCCCAAGCCAAATTGGTCGGCGAATCTTCACCAGCCAGCAAGCGGCGATAGGAATTAACATAAGGCGCCATTAATGGCATGGCGGCTGAAAGATACCGCTGCATCCCCCCAATCGCGTGGTTAAATTGATCCGACGGCTCACCATCTTCATCGCTAAAGATATTCTGCCCCGTTTCAGCATCCAGAACAGAGACATGGATATGCATAGCGCTACCCGGCTGGCTTTGCATGGGTTTGGCCATAAAGGTGGCATGGACATCATGGTCAAGGGCAGCTTGGCGCACCGTTCTTTTGAACAAAAACGTCTGATCGGCCAGATCAAGCACATCGCCATGGTTGAAGTTAATCTCCATTTGGGCGGCACCTGCTTCATGGCTCAACGTATCAACATCGAGATTCTGGGCGTCGCAATAATCGTAAATATCCTCAAAAAGCGGGTCAAATTCATTCACCGCATCAATGCCATAGGCTTGTGGCGCCATTTCAGCCCGGCCAGACTTGCCAATCGGCGGTGATAATGGCGTGTTGGATTCAGATTCCTTACGGACAAGGAAAAACTCCAACTCAGGGGCGATCACAGGCCGCAATCCAATTTCAGCAAATTTACTGATGACGTTTTTCAAGACCTGCCTTGGCGCGACATCAACCACCGTGCCATCATGATAAATCACATCGTGGATCACTTGGGCTGTTGGCTCACGATACCATGGCACCAACCTTAATCCGCTGTAATCTGGCACCAACACCACATCTGAATTCACGTCCGGCAGGACTTCACTGTCAATGTAATTGCCGGTTACCATCTGGCCGAAAATATATTCAGGCAAGCGTAGGCTTTGTTCTTTGATGGCTGATTTAAACTTTTTAACGGGAACAATTTTACCACGGGGAATTCCCGCCATATCGCTCACCAAACATTCAACTTCTGTGATGGAATGGGCTTCTAACCATTGTGTTAAGTCATCATCCATAGGACACCTAAATTAAAATATAGCGCGTATTTAAACATCTTTTTATATCAGGCTTCATTATTCTTCCTGATCAGACGCCTGCCGCATCCACATGGTATAATACATGCCATTTAATGCAAGCAGCTCTTGATGAGTGCCGCTTTCTTCAACCTGCCCTTTGTTCAACACAAAAATCCGATCGCAATTAACAACCGTAGACAGGCGGTGGGCAATAATCAAAGTTGTCCGGCCTTGGCTGATGGTTTCAAGCGAATGCTGGATCTCTTTTTCGGTGCGGCTATCGAGGGCTGATGTCGCTTCATCAAACAAAAAGATCGATGGGTTTTTGATGATCGCTCTTGCGATGGCAACACGCTGTTTTTCACCACCAGACAGTTTTAACCCTCGCTCCCCTACTCTGGTGTCATAGCCATCGGGCAAGGAGGCGATAAAGTCATGCAATGAGGCTAGTCTTGAGGCTTCACGAATATCGTTCAAACTGGCGTCAGGCTTACCATAGGCGATATTTTCAGCGATTGTTGTGTTGAACAACACGGTATCCTGCGGCACAACGGCAATCTCACGCCGCAAGCCTGATTGCTGAACCTGATTGATCGGCTGGTGATCGATTCTGATCTCACCTTCTTCAGGGTCATAAAACCGGAATAACAGTTTGGAAATGGTGGATTTTCCCGCCCCGCTTGGCCCCACAATGGCAACACGTTGGCCGGCTTCAACCGAAAGGTTAAGCCCTTTCAAGACACCGCGTGGCCCATAGGAAAACACAACATTGTCAAAATCAATTCGCCCTTGGTCAATTTTAATCGGTGGGGCTTCTTGTTGATCCGTGATATCAGGGGCTTCTTCCAATAGCGAGAACATCCGTTCCATATCGGTCAAAGACTGGCGGATTTCGCGATAGATATAGCCTAAGAAATTCAGCGGCAAGTAAAGTTGAATCAGATAGGTATTCACCACCACAAAACTGCCGATGCTGATATTGCCATTGTGGATATCATGCCCGGCCATGCCCATGACCAGCGCCAGACCTGTTGAGATGATCAACCCTTGACCAATATTGACCGCAGATAGTGATGTGCGCGATTGAACCGCCGCCTTTTCATAGCGAGATAATGCTTCAGAATATCGTTTAGCTTCTATTTCTTCAGCACTGAAATATTTGACAGTTTCAAAGTTAAGCAATGAATCTACCGCGCGGGTTGCTGCTTTTTCATCCGCTTCATTCATGCGCCGGCGAAACTTAATCCGCCATTCGGTAACCGATAGGGTGAAGACGGTATAAATCATCACCGTGGTGAACGTCACCACGGCATAATAAAAGCCGAACATGGCCCACATGATGGTCGATACAAGGATCAATTCAATGATCAATGGCATGACTTCCAGCAAGGCAAAAGTCAGCAAAAATTCCATGCCTTTAGCGCCACGTTCAATGGCGCGGGTCAGCCCCCCTGTCTGGCGATCAAGGTGGAATTTTAAACTCAAAGAATGAAGATGTTTAAACGTGGTCAGCGCCGCCCCATGAACGGCTTTTTGCGCAACACGGACAAATACAAACTCACTGCCCTCATCGAAGAATTGCTGGCCTATTCTGGCCAGCGCATAACCGCCTAATAGCCACCACATGATGCTCAGGTCAAAGCCTGCGTCTTCTCCCGCGACATGATCCACCAATTTGCCATAGAAAATAGGCACAACCAATGTGGCGGCTCGGGCCAAGGCGACAAAAGCCAAGGCGATAATAATCCGTGCCGTGACCGAACGATCACCTTTAGGGGAAACATAGCGAAACAACTCAACAAGGGCTGAACGAATGCCAATTTTTGGCATCGCCGCTTGTTCACTTACAACAGGCTTAGACATGGGGCCTCAATTACGCGCCAATTATCAGGCGACCGAAAAACTTTCACCGCAACCACAACGTGCGGTTTCGTTGGGATTATTAAAGACAAACCCTGAAGAAAACTTATCTTCTGACCAGTCCATTTCAGACCCAATGATAAACATCACCGCGGCAGGATCAACCAGAACGGTGACGCCTTTATCGGTAATTGCATCTTCAAACGGTTTTTTATCATAGGCATAATCAACCTGATATTTCATGCCTGAACAACCGGCGGTTTTAATGCCGATACGGATACCGATCACGCCATCGCCGCCTTTATCAACCAAGGCACGGACATGGGTTGCGGCATTTTCCGTCAAGGTAATCAATGGTTTTGTTGGATCAAACATCACTACCTCCTGTTACCAGATCATATCGAGGGCCAGTTTGGCGTCCTCGCTCATCCGGTCTTTTGTCCAGCCTGGCTCCCAGACCAGATCAACATCTACCTTACCTGCTTCTGGAATTTTCGCAACGGCTTCGGCGACTTGGCCGGGCATTTCCCCCGCCACAGGACAGCCCGGTGCCGTCAAGGACATGGTGATATGAATATTGCCGTCATCAAAACGGTTGATGTCATAAATCAGCCCCAGATCATAAATATTCACTGGAATTTCAGGGTCATGAACGGTTTTCAGCGCGTCTTCAACCTTGCCAAGATCAACCTGAGACAAGCCTTCACGGGCATCACCTGCGCTGGCGCGATAGCCTTCAGGCGTCACTTCAGCGCGATGCGGCATGAAATGTTCAAGCCCTAAAGGATGGTCAGAAGAATGATCCGATGCGCTGGTCATGCGAAAATCTTTCTGACAGTGGCCAAAGCATCCACCAAAGCGTCAATATCAGCACGGGTGGTATAAACCCCAACACTAGCGCGGGCGGTTGACGGCAGATCAAGGAAATCCATCAACGGTTGTGCGCAATGATGGCCAGCTCGTATTGCCACGCCTTTGCGGTCGACAATGGTGGAAATATCGTGGGGATGGGCGCAATCCATGGTGAAAGACACCACCCCTGACTTGCCTGGCGCTGTGCCAACCAACGTTAAACCTTCGACTGAGGCCAATTGTTGATGGGCATAGGCCAGTAAATCCTGTTCATGATCACGGATCGCATCCATGCCAATCGATTGGACATAATCAACAGCCGCCCCAAGGCCAATACATTCGGCAATCGGCGGCGTGCCGGCTTCAAATCGTTGCGGCGGTTCAGCATAGGTTGATTTTTCGATGGTGACGCGGTCAATCATATCACC
>WTHX01000131.1 GCA_011522975.1 Alphaproteobacteria bacterium
TGGCTGGCTTTATGGGCAAGCCATGGCGCGCCTGTCATATCCCCAATGGCATAAATGCCTTCTTCGCCAGTCCGCATCGATCCATCGGTAATAACATGACCACGATCAAGTTTAACCTTGGTATTTTCAAGGCTAATGCCATCGGTATTGGCGGTGATCCCAACGGCCAAAATCATACGATCTGCCGTTAAAGTGGTTGTTTTGCCTTGATGGGTCACTTCAGCAGAAACAGTTTTGCTAGCTTTCACCGCGCCTAATTTAGCCCCTGTCATAATGGTAAGACCACGTTTGGCAAAAGACTTTTCCGCCATGGCAGAGATTTCTTCATCTTCGGCGGGCAAGATGCGATCCATCGCCTCAACCACCATGACGTCAACGCCCATATCCGCATAAAAAGATGCAAATTCAATGCCAATTGCCCCTGAACCAACAACAATCAGCGATTTTGGCATTGTTTTAGGGGTCATGGCATCACGATAAGTCACGATAGTATCGCCATTGGCTTCAATCCCGGGCAATGACCGTGCTTTCGCCCCTGTTGCCAGAATGACCGATGATGCGGTTAAAACATCACCATTATCCAGTTTGATTTGACGCTTCTGGCCAGTTTTACCACCAAGGCTTGCTGAAGCCATGAAGACCGTGACTTTATTTTTCTTCATCAAATGGCTGATCCCGCCAGAAAGCCGTGCCGCCACCCCGCGAGAGCGTTCCACCACAGCATTAAGATCAATTTCAGCCTTACCAACCGTAATGCCAAAATCTTTGGCATGGTCGATCAAATGTTTGACTTCAGCCGAACGCAACAAGGCTTTGGTAGGGATGCACCCCCAATTGAGGCAAATTCCGCCCAAGTTTTCACGTTCAACCACCGCGGCTTTCAGCCCCAATTGGCTGGCGCGGATCGCTGCGACATATCCCCCAGGGCCGCCGCCAATCACAACAAGATCAAAGTCATGTTCTGCCATGGATTTATCCTTTCTTGATGCGATTAGGCCAAAGCCAATACAGGGTTTTCGACAATCTCTTTAAAGACTTTCATAAACCGCGCGGCATTAGCGCCATCAACCACCCGATGATCAGATGACAAGGTTGCGGTCATCATGGTGGCAACGGCCAATTGGCCATTACGGACAACAGCACGTTCTTCACCCGCGCCAATCGCCAAGATGGCGGCTTGCGGTGGGTTGATAACAGCGGTGAATGACGTCACCCCGAACATCCCCAAATTTGAGATGGTGAAACTGCCGCCTGTATATTCTTCTGGGGCTAATTTGCCATCATGGGCACGTTTGGCCAATGCCGCCACTTCACTTGAGATTGCCTCAAGGCCTTTTTCTTCGGCATGGCGAATAATCGGCGTGATCAAACCACCTTCAATCGCTACAGCGACTGAAATATCAGCATGGTTAAAGCGGCGGGTTTGCTCCCCTTCCCATGATGCGTTGACTTCAGGCACACGCATGAGCGCAGTAGCAGCAGCTTTGATGATCATGTCATTAACAGAGATTTTCACCCCTTCTGGGGCATGATCATTAAGGGTTTTACGCGCCGCCAGCATCGCGCCAATATCAATATCCATATTGACGTAGAAATGCGGCGAATCTTGCATGGATTGCTGCAAGCGGCTGGCGATCACCTTCCGCATCTGTGAGTTTTCAATGACGCTTGAATCTTCACCCATGGCTTGCGGCATTAATGGTTGTGATGATGCGGTTGCCAATGTGGATGCAGGGGCTTGATCAAGATCAGCCTTGATAATCCGACCTTTTGGCCCTGACCCTGAAATTGACTTCAGATCAATCCCACGATCAGCCGCGATACGGCGGGCCAGCGGGCTGGCAAAAAGCCGTGAACCATCTTGTGTCGCAACAGGCGCAACAGGCGCAACTGGTGCTACTGGAACTGGTGCTGGTGCAGATGCAACGGGCGCTTTAGTTTCGGCTGGCTCAACGGGTTGAGCCGCTGATTTAGGTTCTGCATTGGCTTGGTCAGACAAATTGCTTTCTTCGCCATCGCCAAGAATTTCAGCAATCACAGAGCCTACGGCAACGCCTTCTGTGCCTTCAGCAATCAGAATGGACGCCATTTTGCCATCATCGAGGGCTTCGACTTCCATCACCGCTTTATCAGTTTCAATTTCAGCGATAACATCGCCTGAACGGACATCATCGCCTTCTTTCACCAACCATTTGGCCAATTTGCCTTCGGTCATGGTGGGGGATAGTGCCGGCATGGTTACAACAGCCATGATTATGCTCCCTTTCCACGATAACACACCTGACGTGCCGCATCCACAATGTCGTGAATTTGCGGCAGGGCAAGTTTTTCAAGGTTTTCTGCGTAAGGCATCGGGACATCTTTGCCCGTCACCCGTGCCACAGGCGCATCAAGGTAATCAAAAGCCTGTTCATTGACCTGCGCCACCAATTCAGCACCAATCCCCGCAAATGGAAAACCTTCTTCACAAGACACCATGCGGTTGGTCTTCATC